>JANORY010000937.1:0-8096 GCA_031415535.1 Burkholderiales bacterium
TTCTGATCGTTCATTCAGACTTGAATCAGTGGTCAAGTTATGAAGAGAGACATAAACGCTTCCCTCAGTAGGTCCGTACAAATTCCAAACGTGATCGGCTCGCGTGATTAATCGTTTGGCCAATGAAACGGGAATCGCTTCCCCCAAATTCATCGCCACGCGGACGCGCGGAAATTTGTTGGTGGGTTCCAGCAGCATGGACCAGGTGGTTGGACTGGTCTGGATTACCGTAACCTGGTAGCGCTCAATATCCCGCACCAGCTTGTCTGGTGTCAGCCAAATATGGCGGTCTCGTAACAACAGGCTGCCACCAGAAATCAAGGGCAGGAATATTTCAACGACTGACACGTCAAAGCCGATCGTGGCCGCAGCAAGTATCCGGTCCTCTGCGCCGAAGCCAACACGCTCGCGCATCGCCAGCAGCAAATTGACGACACCCCGGTGTGCGATATCGACGCCTTTCGGTTCGCCAGTCGAACCCGAGGTGTAGATGATGTAGGCTCGCCGATCGCCGCCTGGCGCGCTTGGTGGCTTAGCCGCAGCGGCGCTCTTTGAGAACACTGAATCGATCTCAATGAATCGAGGGACCACAAACAAACCCTCGAACTTCTTCAGAACGCGGGCCGAGGCCTGATCACCCAGAACGACCGAACACTTCGCGTTATCAACAATTCTTCGAAGGCGCTCTGGAGGGCTGTCGGGATCCATAGGTACATAAGCCGCACCAGAACCCAGAATGCCGAGCATTGTCGCGATCATCTGGCCAGACCGTCGCATACAAACACCGACCGGCTGCATCGGGCTGAGCTCAAGCTGGCCGATTTCGAGCATGATCTTGTGAGCGTCGGCCAGCAAGTCGCAATATGAAAAACTGCCTTGTTCAGAAACCACGGCAATCGCGTTTGGAGTCAGTTCGGCTTGGGCGCGAAAGAGCTCGAACAAGTTCGAATCCAGGACTTTAGATTGAGCCATTGCGGCGTCAGTCATTTTTTGAACAAGCTTCAAGCAAAACCGCAGACCCGGCAGCGGGTTCCCAGTGATACGCGCCACGCACTGGCTTGCCTGCGCGAAATGCGGACATGCGATAGCCACTTGCAAGTGTTCTCAAGAAGGCACGGCTCAATATCATTGACACAGCGCCGAAAGGACATTGATGCTGGTCAATTCCAAACGGTGAGAACTGATCTATGCCATAACTTTTATTGAGAAAACGCTCCGGGGCGAATTCGAAGGGTTGCTCAAACACGTCCTCGGATTTATGAGCTTCCCACATACAAATCCTCACCATGGTGTTCTTCGGCAAGAAGTAGCGGTCAAAGCGAATGTCCTTGTGAACCAAGCGAAGCAATCGGTAGCTTTGGTCGACCCGTAAGGTCTCCTTCACAAAGGCTTCACTCATCGGTTTACCGAGATTATCGAGATTGTCGAGGTGTTCCTGAGCGATCTGTTTCATCAGATCTGGTCGGTCGCAGCCATATTGGGAGAGCCATCGGAAAAAGACCGTCGTATCGTCGCGACCCATTTCCACCATGTATATAAGATTGCCGAGCATCGTATCGTCGAGGCCGTCCTCACAATGAATCCGGTACATGAGTCCTTGAAAGCCTTCAGCGCGCTCGTGTAGCAGTTCGGCGCAATGCTTGCGCAGGCAGAGCGATAGTTCAGCAAACGCCTCTTTTTGCCGTTCCCCGAGGGTCCAGGCCAGCCCGTCGGGTCCGAGCTTCTGGAACCCTTGCATCAAAGTCGTATAAAAATGACTATCCGGCGTCGCGCCGAAGAGAACGTGGATCAGCATACCGGTAACGGTTGACGCAAGCGCGCGAACGAACGCGACGGACTGATCATCAGGATGGGGCTCCTGAGTACTGTATTGGTCCAGGTAAATCGCGGCAATCCGCTCAAGTGTGGGGGACTGGCGTTCCAGGTTCTCGCGCGCAAGCGCTTGTACCAACTGACGGCGATACTTTCGATGGGTCTCACCCTGCATTTGCCGCATGAATCCACCCGAAAAAAGCTTCTCGAGGTCAACCGTGACCGGGCGGATGGAATCAGCGTGCTCGAGTAAGAAGCGTCGTGCAAGGGCGAGTCCAACAATGCACACCCAGAATTGATCGTACGCAATGACTCGAAAAACCGGGCCGTGTTGCGCAACTTGATGAAGCAAAACTGCACGCTGTGATTTTTCGAGTACGTCCAGCCCACGCAGTTCCCCCGGCGGCAAAGTGCCGCGCGCCACGAAGGCGCGCAAGCGGGCTTTCGCCAAGGTAGACGCGCCGTATTGCGCAGACAATTTGGTCACCGGCTCAGCACGTTTTGTAATCAAGCTTCCTTCGGTGAAACAAAGCCCAGGTAAGCTGCGATCAAGGCCTCGATACCGTGGAGCCAGACATCGTGGCCATGTACCGGCATATAGCCGAAGCCGGTGTTCAGCGCCGGTGAGAGTCCCATCAGGGTTAACACCCCCAGAGCTACTGCCACGCTCTGGGTAAATCGCAGCGAGTGACTCACTCGGCGCCACGCCCAAAGACCGCCGACACCGACCGCCAAATGGAACAGGTTATGCACGACGTTGATTGGAAACAGACCTAACAAGTAGCCGTGCGCCATAGTCACGTGCAATGCGGGCGCGTCGGCCGGTGGCGGCGTCGTGATGAACGGCATAAAGCCGCCGACCGCCGCCGTCAGGAATGCAATACCCATCAACAATGTGAACACTTGCACGATCGAGAGACCACCGATGTTGATGGCGATGTGCTCTGCGCCGCGCGCAAATAGTGCGCCGCCCGCGAACAAGAGCAACAACTGCATCGCTATGAAAACCCAGGTGCCAGGCGCTTGATAGTTTGCCCGAACCGCCGGTGCGACTACTGTGCTGGTCCATGCCATACCGACCAGACAGAGCAACCCCAGCAAGGCTAACGCTGCCCCGAGAATTCGGAATTCGGCGCGAGTTGCCTGATTTCGCATGACCCAGGCGGCAACTGCTGGGGTAATCAGTGCCGAGGCGTACATACGCCCGTGAAAGGCGTCAATTCGCCAAGGCCAGAAGCCGGTTGCGAGGCTCGGCAGGGCAATCAGTGCCAAACCGTACGCGCCGGCAAGGAGCGCCACAGCGATCAGCAGCCGTCGAGCACTGTCTGTGGGTCGAGTAGCTCCCGACAAAGGCCAGCCGCGCAGTCGGTAGAGAAAAATCGCGGAATTGATTGGAAGAAACAAATACAGAAACCAAAAACCCCAGGCACTGATACGCCCCCATTGAAAGATTTCGCGATGCGCCAACATGGCCAACATGACAATGGTGGTGAACGAAAAGATCATCCAAAGTACAACCCGGCCACCATCCCATCGGCCATTGAGCGCCAGAATCAATAACGGCAACAGAGCGGCGAAATAGATTGCGCCGGTATGCCGAGCGTTATACGGGGCGACCGACCACGCCCATAACTCGCGTGCAGGACCGGGCCAGAAAAATAGTCCTATTGCGGCAACCGCAACAACGAGCACCTCAAATGCAGTCACAAACCTGAGAAAACTTGGAATCTGAAGCGCCGGCTGGCTCTGAATGCTCGTCATGGGTCGTTACGGAATCCAGTTTGGTCTGTTGTCAAAATCAATTAAACGCCAACTCTAAAATTCCTGCCAGCTTATTTTTCTGATTGCCCAACGGCCTTCGGCAATCATTCACGATTTGTCAGAACCAGTACCGATACGTTTAACATCCTGGCCTATTAATGCGAATCAAACGTACGCCGATCATGATGACGTGGCAGCAAGGTCCGGGTAACCCGCGCCGAGTTGCCGATATCCTGCGTGAGGTCATTGTCAAGCGCAGCCTTGTGGCGGGGGAAGTCTTGCCGTCGTCTCGCGATCTTGCCCAGCAACTGGGTGTCGCCCGCAACACCGTTTTGCAGGCTATTGCGCTACTGGCAGCCGATGGCTTGGTGGAGTCCCGACCCGGCGTTGGCGTATTCGTCAAGCTGCGCCCAATGGCGCGCCGAAATCCTGTGCCTGAATCCGAGCCTTCCGTAACACTGAGCGACTGGGCGCAGCGGCTCCCAACGAACACCCAGGTCGTCGAGGACACCGGCGCAGTTCTGGATTTTCGCCCCGGCCTGCCGGACCTGCGTTCCATACCCTTCGACGATTGGCGGCGTAGCGCAGTCCGCATGAAGATGGACTCGATGTCGCGCAGGTACCAGACGATGCCGTCATGGCCTACGTGACCCCCTCCCACCAATATCCGCTGGGGGTCACGTTATCACCGGCTCGTGGTGCGGATCTGCTGGCCTGGGCGAAACGCTGCAACGCCTTCATTGTTGAAGATGACTACGACAGCGAGTATCGCTACACCGGCGGCGCGCTGCAAGCACTGCACGCTGCTGACCGTAGCGGGCGCGTTCTCTATGTCGGAACGTTTTCGAAGAATCTTATGCCCGGTATTCGCCTGGGGTATCTGATTGTCCCCGAGGTTCTTCGAAAAGTGTTTGTCACTGCCAAGTGGCTGGTGGATCGACATTGCGATAACGTTTCGCAATCGGTCTTGGCGGAGTTCATGTCCAGTGGATTGTTCGGTCGGCATCTGATGAAAATGCGGACGATCTATGCGGCTCGCCATGCATGCCTGAACAGCTATGCAGAACAGTGGTCGCAGCGCGGTGCAAGCTTGTTGCCGAGCCAGGCCGGGCTGCATGTCTGCGTATTGCTGCATCGGGATCAGGGTGAATCAGAACTGATTGACCAGGCCAAACGGCAGGGCGTCGGCCTTTACGGAATTTGTAACACCTACTTCGCACAGCCGATCCGGCCTGGGCTGGTGCTCGGCTTTGGAAATCTCAGTGTAGACGAGATCGCTTCGGCGATGTATCGGCTGTTGCCACTGATCAGAGTGCAAGCTTAGAGGCTCGATCACAAATTAAACTTAAGGAGTATTTATGGCGATCACGAGCATTGATCATGACAAGACCTCCGGTTCGCGCGGCGTCGCCGTCGTAACGGGTGCGAGCGCCGGCATTGGCAAAGTTATCTGTGAACACCTGCTGCGCGACGGCTACCAGGTGGTGGCCTTGGCTCGGCGCGCGACGGCCATTGCGCACCCGAAGTTGCGCAGTATTTGTGTGGACCTGAGCGATCGCGAGGCCACTGCGGCGGCGGCCAGCGAGATTGCCCGGCAGTTCGAGATCAGCACGCTTATTCATAACGCCGGCGTAATCCGCCCGGCCCTACTGGCCGATGTCAAACTCGCAGACCTGGATACCTTGCTCGATCTGCATCTGGGTGGTGCTATTCAACTGCTGCAGGCCGCGCTACCGTCAATGCGTCGCCGCAAATTTGGCCGCGTGGTGTTGATGTCTTCTCGCGCCGCACTTGGCCTGGCAACCCGAACCAGTTACTCGGCGACCAAAGCCGGCATGCTGGGCATGGCACGCACCTGGGCGCTGGAGTTGGCAGCCGACGGGATCACCGTTAACGTCGTGGCACCGGGACCGATCCGTACCGACATGTTCTACGACGTCATCGATAAAGGCAGCGAGAAGGAGCGCCAGATTGCCGCGTCAATTCCGGTCAAGCGGCTGGGCGAAAGCGAAGACGTGGCGCGCGCGGTTGATTTTTTCATTCATCCGGGCAGCGGGTTTGTGACCGGGCAGGTGCTGTATGTTTGTGGTGGTACCAGTGTCGGCAGTCTGACGCTTTAAAACGAGCCTCATTCGGTGCCCGCTGCGGGTTCAAACGTTAGGGTGGCTACTTGAAATCATTTACCAAGCACCCAATCTAGCGTTCATTACCTCGATGGGGAAATGAAAGGGCTCTCATGATCGCTGACCAGACTTCAGGTGTCGCCGATGGCCACGCCGTCATTTTGCCACTCGCCGCACTGTTGCAAAAACTCGAAATGAGTGGCATTCCGGTCGACCCGGCGCAATATCGTTCGGTCGTCATGCGGCTGTCGCAATTGCTGGCGAGTATCCCGCTGGATGCGAAGATTGACCAGATACTGGTCGCTTATCCGGCCGCTGCCGAGCTCTATGAAAATATTCAGTACGAACACGCTGGGCTTTGCCGATCGTCGCTCGACGCCTCGATCAGCTCAGAACAACAGACTCGAAAACTGTTCGCTGAATTGTCCTGAGTCGAGTCTTCACTGTTTTGAAGAACTGATCATCGTGCGCTTTGCTCCGATCAGTGGCCGCCCGAGCGTTGCTAAATTGCGCTAGCGACGAGGGGCGTCCAGCACATCGGATTCTCGGCTGCCGCCGAGCGATAAACGGTCCGGATTGAGGGTCCAACTGGTCAGCGCAACGGCTACAGTGTTGTCATGACCTCAACTCGTGGTCGCCGGCCGGTTTGCGAGGCTCTTGAAGCCCGCATTCTGTACTCGACTGACTTATTGCCTTGCCCGGTGGCTTGTCAGCGCCGATGGCAGTTGTCGTGTCGGCCTCGCAATCTGCCGATGATCAAGCCAGCACGATCAAGGTCGAACTGGCGGTCATCGATACGGCGATTGCAGGCGCTGAAGCACTTGCCAGCGATATCGAGCAACAGCAACAAGGCGGCCGCGCGATCGTGCTGGTGCAAGTGGGTACTGGCGAAGATGGCATCGACGCAGTTTCGAACGCACTGGCCAGTCTGAATTCGGCGGGTCGGTCGGTGTCGGCTATTCACCTGATTGGTCATGGCGATCCGAATGGCACTAGAGCCAGCGCAGGTCAGTTGCTGGCGCAGGGATTGGCGCAACTGACTGGTGCCGACGTCGCAGCCAGTGATGACCTGACCGGCGCGGCGCGCTTGGGCGGTGACTGGACGCTGGAATACCAAAGCGGACGGATCGAAGCGTCGGTTGTTATCAGCGAATCGACTCAACTGAGTTGGGCCAATGTGCTGGCGACCTTTACGGTGACCAACACCAATGATGCCGGTGCCGGGTCGTTACGGCAGGCAATCACCGATGCCAACGCGGCAGGTGGTGCCGACCTAATCAATTTCAGCATCGCTGGTACGGCGGTGCACACCATCAACCTGAGTGCCGCGTTGCCGGACATTACCGACACAGTCGTTCTCGATGCCACCACCGACGACAGTTTTGCCGCCAATGGCAACGCGCCGGCGATTGAACTGAACGGTGCCGGGGCGGGTGCCGGGGCCAGTGGTCTGAGTTTTTTGGCCACTGCCGATAACTCGGTCGTACGCGGCCTGGTCATTAATCGTTTTGACGGCTATGGCATTGAAGCCAACGGCACGGCCGGCGATCAGGTAGATAACCTCAGCGTTGTCAGCAATTACATTGGCACCGGCGTCACCGGCCTTAGCGATCTTGGCAACACCAAGGACGGCATTGGCCTGTATCAGGTAAGCAACTCAAGCATCGGCGGTATTGGTGCCTATGATCGCAACCTGATTGCTGGCAATGGCACGGTCGGCGGCTACACCGGCGGCATCAATGTCGGCGACGGCTCCAGCAACGTGTTGATCAGGGGAAACTTTATCGGACTGGGCATCGACGGCAGTACCCCGATCGGTAATGCCAGTTATGGCGTGTTGATCGATGGCGCTGCCTCGAACAATCGTATTGGCGGCCCTTCAATTGCCAGCGCTAATCGGATCTCGGCGACCGCCAATGGTGCTGGCGTCGAGATCAACACGAACGGCGGTGCCAGCGTCAACAATGCGATCCTCGGCAACAGCATCTATGGCAACGCCGATTTGGGAATCGATCTTGGCACGAGCGGCGCTGACGGCGTCAGCGGCAACGGTATTGATGACGCCGATGCCGGTGGCAATAACCTGTTGAACTTTCCGGTTCTGCGCACCGCCACCACCGCAGCCGGCGACACAAGCATTACCGGTAATCTGACCGGGCAGGCTTTGACGAGCTTTCGGGTTGAATTCTTCAGCACTGCGGTCGGCGGCGGTGATGCCAGCGGTTATGGCGAGGCGCGGGTTTATCGCGGTGCGGTCACCGTGACCACCGACGCCAGCGGCAAGGCCGCGTTCTCGCAGGTGCTGGCCGGTGTCACGCTCGGTACCGGCGATCTGGTCAGTGCGACAGCGACCATCGATCTGGGCGCGGGTACGTACGGATCGACTTCCGAATTCGCCGG
>JANORY010000938.1:0-1043 GCA_031415535.1 Burkholderiales bacterium
ACCAGCTCGCGATGCTCGATGCCGAAACCGAAGTTTCGCTCAATCCGGAAAGCATCAAAGCCTCCAAAAAGGACGCGACCGAATTCACGTCGACCATCGCGATGGCCCTCGGCTACATCATGGGCATCATCATGTACATGACCGTTTTCATTTACGGAATGATGG
The DNA here is from genome assembly GCA_031415535.1 of Burkholderiales bacterium. GTDB lineage: Bacteria > Pseudomonadota > Gammaproteobacteria > Burkholderiales > Burkholderiaceae_E > JANLTP01. The sequence continues at coordinate 166 of JANORY010000938.1, forward strand.
TCATGCGCTCCGTGATGGAGGAAAAAACGAATCGAATTGTGGAGGTGATGATGTCGTCGGTGCGCCCGTTCGAGCTGATGATGGGCAAAATTGTCGGCTCCGGCCTCGTCGGGCTGACGCAGGTGCTGGTCTGGGTTTTGCTCATCGGGCTGGGCATGTTCATCCTCCCTTTTTTCATGAATACCGACCCGGCAGCCCTCCAAAATATGCAGGAAATGCAGGGCCAAATGGGCCAGCCGGCAACCGAAGACATGCAATTCCAGATTCTCGGCGCGCTCCGCGAGGTGATGAACATGAACTGGTGGTTCATCATTCCGGCCTTCATTTTCTACTTTTTGGGCGGTTATTTTCTGTACGCGTCGATGTTCGCGGCGGTCGGCTCGGCCATGGGCGACGATTACGGCGAGGGCCAGTCGCTCACGATTCCAATCACGATTCCGGTTTTGCTGGCCTTCTATATCATGATGGTGGTGGTTCGGCAGCCGAACAGTTCGCTGGGGGTTTGGGCGAGCATTTTCCCGCTTTTTTCGCCGATTGTCATGCCGGCGAGGCTGGCATTCAACCCGCCCTGGTGGGAAATCGGGCTGTCGATGGTCGTCCTGGCGGGGACAGCCGTGTTTTTTGTCTGGCTGGCGGCGCGGATTTATCGGGTCGGCATTCTGCTTTACGGGAAAAAAGTAACGCTCAAGGAGTTGGGTAAATGGCTGTTTTATCGGGGTTAATTCGAGCGAAAACAGAATAGACGAATTATTTTTTCAATTGTCATCGAGCTTATTTTTCCATTTGAGAAGAGTATTTTTTCAATGAAATCAAATAAAGAAGCGGTTATCGTCGGCGCAGGCCTTGTCGGCTCGCTGCTCACCTTTTTCCTTGCAAAA
>JANORY010000939.1:0-1272 GCA_031415535.1 Burkholderiales bacterium
TAACTCATTTTGGCTTCCTGGAACCAAAGGCGAACCTAAGGGTCATCCCGGAGGGAACTTCCCAGCTAACGATTTTACAGAATTTCGGTTAATAATGTTGGTTGGGAAGTTCCCTCCGGGATGACAAAAAGCACAGTCCCATTGACGACTGCGAAAGGCATATTGAAAGAAAATTTTGGCTTCAGCCTGCGCCCGGCTGCTTCCCGGGTTCGTTTCCGGGAGCTTCGCGTCCGGCCCTGAGCATTGCTTTCACCCCTGAATGGTTTTCGTCGCGGCGGGTCAGATTTTTTTTGGCCAGTCAATAATAACAACCATCGCCCTCCGCGAAACCCGTAGAAAAACCCGCGCCAAGCCGACTTTTTCCTGGAAAACCCGAAAACGACGAATGGTCGGTTTCAAAAACATTTTACTTTTGAGGCGATTAAAGTCATCTGTTTCGCCAATTGCTTTTCATTTTATCCTCAAAAAACGGTCGGCACCTTCCTCATCCCTTGCCACCGGTTACCAAAATTAATCGGCTTTAATCCGCTTTTTACAGCTCACTATTTCAAACTTATTTTATCATTTTTTCACCTAAACGGACAGTTCCCATGGGACAAAAAGCAGTTTTACACACTCTTCGAGTCAGCTTTCTGCTGACACTGCTTGGTTTGTTTTGGCTCGCCCCCTCTGTGATTTCAGCAAAAAACAGCACAGAACACGAGAAAAACAACACCAGCCTCGTCGTCATCGACGTCTCTTTCACCGTCACCCACGTTTCGTGCAACGGCGGCAACAATGGAGCCATCACGGCCACCGCTTCGGGCGGGGTCGGGCCGTACACTTTTCAATGGAGCAACGGCAGCACCTCGGCCACGATTACCGGTTTGACCGCCGGTTTTTACACCGTTATTGTAAAGGATGCCACGCTGGCATCGGTAACAGGCCAGGCAGAAGTGCAACAGCCATTGCCCGTTGGCGCGGGCGCAGCTCAGCTTCAGGGCCAGCTTTGCCAGTTTCAGCCGGATGGAATAGCCCTCGCCTATGCCTGGGGCGGCACCCCGCCTTACACGTATTTGTGGTCGAACGGCCAGACGGGCGACCATGCGTTCAACCTCGCTTTTGCAAATTACAAAGTGACGGCCACCGACAGCAAGGGCTGCAAATCGCCGCAAGCCGCCGTCGATATCAACGACAACACGGCGGAAGGCATCTGGATTTCCATGAATAATGACCTCGTTTGCCCCGGCCAAACCGGCATGTTGCACGCAGGAGCGATGTCGGGCGTGCCTC
>JANORY010000940.1:0-1161 GCA_031415535.1 Burkholderiales bacterium
TTGGGTGGAGATTGCGCCACACCAGCGGTCAAAACGCAAAGCCCGGCGGCTGGCAGCCTGGTCGCAGCAACGCATAATACGGTGATAAATGTGGTCATCTCGGTCGTCGATGCGGCAGGAAATCCGGGTTCGCCCGCCTGCACGGTCGCGCTGACTCCGAAAGACGTAAGCGGCCCGGTGATTTCAAACTGCTCGACTACTCCGACGAATTCGGCCATGACCTCGCTTTGCAAAATTTCGATTCCGAACCTCGCGGCCATGACCTCGGCTACCGACTGCTCGGCGGGTGCACTCGTAAAAACGCAGTTGCCGTTGGCAGGTACGCAGGTTTCGGCGGTGCATAATCAGTCATTTACGATAGTCATTTCGGTGACTGATGCGAACGGCAACACGACCACCTGCACCCGCACCGTCCAGGCAAAAGACCAGACGAAACCGGCCATCCCGACCTGCGCACCGGCTGAAACAGTGCCGCTCGGCGTGGGCTGCATACTCACTTTCCCGGATAAAACCGGCCAGTTGGTAGCCACCGATGCCTGCTCGAATCCGCTCGTAAAAATGCAAAGCCCGGCTGCCGCTTCGACGGTTGTCACGACAGTTGGCGCAACACATACGATGACCTTCACGGTGACTGACGCAGCAGGAAATTCCAAAACCTGCTCGACAATCATCACGGCTGGGCCTTCCTGCCCGACGATGCTTCTCGGCCATCACGACCCGGTCGGGATGGCAGAAGCGGAAAAAGCCGCTGTTTTTATTGAAAAAACAGCCGGTCTGGCGGAAAAGCCGCTTCCCGAGTGGTCGGGACAGGGTGATTTTCTAACGATGCCCAACCCGTTCAGCGACGAACTGACCATTGCTTTCGACCTGTTTGAATCCGGAAAAACGAAGCTCGTTTTGATGGACTTGACCGGACAATCCCAGTTTTTTGAAAAAGAAAACTGGTTCGAAAAGGGGCGGCAAAAAATGGTCTGGGATACCGAAGACCTGCCGGGCGGCGCGTATTTCGTTGGTTTGAAAACGGAAAATTCAGCGTGGGTTTGGCGAAAAGTGGTGCTTGTTCGTTGATGTTTTGTAACTGTTTAGCGTGTACCCCGGAGCTCCGCTCCGGGAGTGTGTTTTGAGAAAAAATGCTGGTTTTGACTTTAAAAACCCGCCCGG
>JANORY010000941.1:0-8386 GCA_031415535.1 Burkholderiales bacterium
AACGCCGGCATGTCGCCGCTTTACGGCAAACTCTCCGAAGTTACCGAGGATATGTTTGACAAGGTCGTCGCGCTGAACCTTAAAGGCCCGTACCGGTTATCAGCGCTGATTGGTGAGCACATGGCAGCCGGGGCGGGCGGCAGCATTATCAACATATCGTCAGTTGCGGCCGCCAATCCAGCGCCCAAGTCCGAACCCTATGGCGCTGCCAAAGCCGGCCTGAACAATCTGACACGCTCGTTCGCATTTGCCTTCGGCCCGAAGGTGCGGGTCAACAGCATTATGGCCGGGCCGTTTCTAACCGACATTTCGAAGGCCTGGGATTTGGAGGCCTTTCGAAAACGCGCCGAGACCTCGATGGCGCTGCAACGCGGCGGCGAAGCCCACGAAGTGATCGGTGCCGCGCTGTACTTTGCGAGTTCGGCCTCGTCGTTTACGACCGGTGCAATTTTGCGGGTCGACGGCGGTACTTGAACCACTCTGCAGTCCCGTCTACTTGCTTTGTATTTACGGAACAAGGCACCATTTACACAGTTCTATCCCGGAGATTTCGATGGCTCGATTAAGCAAACTTTCGCGCTCGGTTGCCGGCAAAGTGGTCATCGTCACCGGTGCGGCTAGCGGCATGGGGCGGGCGACGGCTCATCTGTTCGCCGATGAAGGTGCCAAGGTCGCCGTCACTGACCTTAGTCCGATTGATACCGTAGTGGCCGAGATTACGGCGGCCGGCGGCACGGCGCATGGCTGGCAACTCGATGTCTCACGTCGCGAAGACATCGATCGTGTGGTCGCCGACATTGCGACACACTTTGGTGGCATCGACATTCTGATCAACAATGCCGGCATTTCGATGCATGGTCCGGTTGACTCGGACGACTTTGAAGTTCGCTGGGCCAAGAGTCTTGATGTTTTATTGACCGCTCAAGTGCGGATGATCCGCGCGGCATTGCCACACTTGCGCAAAGCCACCGATGCCAGGATCGTCAACATCGCCTCGACCGAGGCGCTCGGCGCGACCCGTTTTATCAGCCCGTACACGGCAGCCAAGACCGGCGTGATCGGTCTGACCCGATCGATGGCGGTGGAATTCGGTCCAGAGGGCATCACGGTAAACTGCATCTGTCCTGGCCCGATCAATACCGGCATGACCCAGCGGATTCCCGCCGATCAGAAGGCCGAGTTTGCGCGACGACGAACCGCATTGCGTCGTTACGCCGAGCCAGAGGAAGTGGCGCACATGACCTTCTCCTTGTGCCTGCCGGCGGCCGGTTTTGTGACTGGCGCGGTGTTGCCGGTCGATGGAGGCTTGACGATTCGTAATGCCTGATGGTGATAGTCGAATTGCAATGACCCAAAACGAATCGCTGGAACGGGCGCGGGCGCGTTTTTTTGAAGGTGTCGCCCATTTCGAAGCGCAACGCCTGACAGAAGCAGAAGCGGCCTTTGCCGGCGCACTGGAAGCCGCACCGGGGCGGCCATCGGTCATGATCAATTTGGGCGTGACCCGAGTCCATTTGGGTCGCTACGCCGATGCCACCGCGCTACTCGAATCGGGCGTTCAGGCCGAGCCGCAGTCGTCCGACGGCTGGGGCGCGCTGGCTCACGCGCGCTTCGAATTGACTCAATGGCCGGCTGCCCTGGAGGCCTTTGAGAACGCCTTCAAGCTCGGCAGCGATTCGCCGTTAATGCGCCTGCAATTTGCCAAAACCTTTTTTCGGCTTGGTCAGTACCGGGCCGCTGCTGCCGCCTATCAAAATGCACTCGCCGCAGACAGCCAATCGGCCGAGGCCTGGTATCAACTGGGTGATGTACAGCGTGAACTGGGCGACTATCCGCAAGCGGTCAACAGTTATCGCCAGGCGCTCGCCCACGGGGCCGATCCCTCGCTCGTCAACTTCGTGCTTTCATCCCTGAACGATCAACCGACCATGCTGTCGCCGCCGCGCGCTTATGTGCAGGGTCTCTTCGATCAGTACGCCGACGATTTCGAACATCATCTGGTCGAGCAATTGGGCTACCAGGGGCACCGCGTCCTGGTCGAACAATTGCCAGCCAGTGACGCTGTTCGTTTTGAACGGGTGCTCGATCTCGGCTGCGGTACCGGTTTGTGTGGCGCGTTGATACGTGCTCGATCTGATCAGTTGGTGGGCATTGATCTGTCCCCCGCGATGATTGAAAAGTCACGAGCGCGTGGTATCTACGATCAACTGGTTGCGACTGACCTGCATGAGTTTTTGCGTGCGGACCAAACTCATTGGGATCTGGTGCTGGCGGCAGACGTCTTTATCTATGTCGGCGAGCTGGAAGCGTTGTTCGGCTTGCTGGAACAGCGGATAAGACCTGGCGGGTGGCTCGCTTTCACGGCCGAGTCAGCGCCGCAGGGCGAGGGCGTTCAGCTCGCGCCGAGCCTTCGATATGCGCACGCATTTGACTACCTTTATGAACTGGCACGACGGCACGGATTTGGCGTTGAGTCGGTGCAAGACGCGACGATTCGGGTGCAGCAAGGCGAGGCGCTGACTGGGCGGTACTGGTATTTGCGAAAGTACTAGCGAACTAACCAGCGCAATAAATCAGCGTAATAAATCGCGAAGTATCAGCTCGTATTCAAGCGGCCACTGGCATGCGGCCACTGGCGAGATAGACACCGCCCAGCAGCAAGGATTGAATCTGTAAGGGTCCGATGCAGTCAGCCAGCTTGTCCCAGGGTTCGAGCAAACCTTCAAGTGAGGTGACCGAATGCAAGGCCGCCGGCAACACGAATAAATTGGCCGCCAGCGCCCAACCGCCGGTCCACTTCAGACCGCAGGCGACGATTCGCGCACCCGGCTTCAAATGCGCAATCACGTTGGCGATGGCTTTGGGCTGGCGCAAGATGTCGTGGGTGAAGTGAAACAGCGCGGCATCCGCCTTGACATCAAAGCTGGCTGACTCGACCGGCGAGCACAACAAGGTGACGTTTCTCCACGAATGTTGCGCGACGCGCGCACGTGCTTTGGCGATCATTTCCGGGCTCTGCTCAATGCCGATGATCTTGCCCCGGGCACCAACGCCTTCACGCAAGCGCTCCAGACTCAGACCCGTGCCGCAACCGACGTCCAGTACAAGGTCGCGTGGCTTGAGCGCCAATAGCTGAATGGCCCGAGCTCGAAGCGGTTCGAGTAAGGCCAGCTCGAGATCGTACCGGTCGGCGCGTCGTCGGTACTGCGTCAGTGCCGCAGCGCGATCCGGACCCTTGGTCACATTAACCGTTTTGGGCAATTCGCTACTCCAGACCGCAGGTTCGAGTCCACCTTCAATTTAAGACTCAATAGTATTACCTTGCAGGTAGTTGCGCAGTGTTGTACTTCGCAGCATGCTGGGTCATGCGTTATTTTATTTCAGCCACCTTGTTGATTGTCGCCGTTATCCATCTACTGCCGTTGGCGGGCGTCGCCGGCGTGGTGGCGCTGGTACTTTCAAAGCCGAGTTAAACTTTGAAGTCAATCAGATCATTGGGTAAGCTCGGGATATGACTAAGCAAAAACCAGCCGCAGCGTCGGGAACTTCCTACATCAATCACGACAGTCTGAACTTTACGGTCGATATCGCTGGCCCTGAGGGCGGCACGCCAGTGTTGCTCTTGCACGGTTTCCCACAAAGCCGGTATGCCTGGCGACATCAACTGGGCGCGCTGGCAAATGCCGGGTTTCGCGCCTACGCGCCAGACCAGCGTGGCTACTCGAGCGGTGCGCGGCCTGCCTCGGTTGAGTCCTACGCGCTTGAGAAACTGGTTGGCGATGCGTCGGGGCTTATGGATGCGGTTGGTGCGCTGAAGTTTCACCTGGTTGGCCACGACTGGGGCGGCCATATCGCCTGGATGTTGGCCTTGCGTTCACCCGAACGGGTGGCGAGCCTGACTGTCTTGTCTCGTCCCCATCCGGCGGCGTTTGCCGAGAGTTTCAAGCACGATGCTCAGCAGGCGGCACGCTCCGGCCACCATGCCAGCCTGCTGGGGGAGGGTGTCGCGCAGCAATTTCGCCAAAGCGGGTTTGCGCAGTTTCGAAAGTGGTTTCAGGAACAGGCGGTTCCGGATGATGCGGCCGAGCACTATATTTCGACCTTGAGTGAGACGGGCGCGATTGAAGCGGCGATTGATTGGTACCGCGCCGGTGCCAGCACCTTTCGAAACACGTCGGCGGGTCACATCGTTGTGCCAACCTTGTACCTTTGGGGTAGTGCCGATGCCACCGTCGGGCGCTATGCGGCCGAAGCAACCGCGAAGTTTATTGACGCACCGTTTCGCTTTGTTGAGATTCCAGGAGCCGGGCATTATCTGACCGATGAGGTGGCCGAACAGGTGTCGACCATGTTGCTGGCGCATCTTTCCGCCCCGTCGCCTACGACCTGAGAAGCGCCCCGGCGTTTCCCAAAGAGGGGCTGGGCGTTTCCTTGAGTGTTGTTTTGAGTGTTGTTGTACCGCAGTTCGCAGCCCTTATCCCGCGTTTCGCCGCCTTGATTCGTCAATTCGCCGCACACCGCTAGTACAGGACTCGCCGCCCGGGCAACATTCGCCTCAGTTCAACTGCCTTGGTATAAAGGAATACATCATGCGCGATGCCACAACGCCAGAAAACGCTGCCGCCTCACCCCTTGATCAAGCCTACCGGATTGCCCGACGACGCGTTCGGGCGCTGCGGAGCTGGTATCTGCATGCCATGGTCTACGGCTCAGTCGTGGGCGGGCTATGGCTGCTGTTCCTGGCGCAAGGTGCGATCCATCTGACCCGAACTGGCTGGCCGCGACCCTTGCCCATCACCTTGGGATGGGGGCTTGGTTTACTGATTCATGGCCTGTTGGTGTGGTCGAGAACCAGTCCAACCGGACGTCAGTGGGAAACCCGCAAGATTGAACAGTTCATGCGCGAAGAACGTGAAGTTCGCGAAGCGCGCGATGCGCCAGGAACGGTCGCTCGTTGAGGCGACGGCCCGATTCGGTAATTGGTGCCCTATCGGCAGCCGATCCGGATGCCTATGCCCGCGCCCGCCGGCGGGTTCGGTCAGTGCGGCGCTTTTACAAGCATGTCGCGGTCTTCTGTCTGGTTAATTCCGTATGGTTGCTGCTCTTGCTCGGTATTCCCGCGACGCGCCATCGCGGTAATTGGTCTTTCTGGCCGTTTGGCTTTTGGGCGATCGGATTGCTGCTGCACGGCCTGGCCGTCTGGGGCGGACCGCTATGGTTAGGCCGGGAATGGGAAGAGCGCAAGATTGCCGAGCTGCTGGCGCGCGAAAAAATTCGAGTGCTCTCGACCGAAAAACAACTGGCGCAGGCACAACTGCGGATGCTGCAAGCGCAAATTGAACCGCACTTCCTGTTCAACACCTTGGCCAATGTGGTCAGCCTGATCGAGACTGCGCCGCCAAAGGCCAGTGCCATGCTCGAACATCTGATTGCCTATTTACGCTCGACCTTACTTGCCAGTCGTGCCACCGAAGGAACGGTCGGGCAAGAAGCAGCCCTGTTGCGCAACTACCTGGAGTTACTGAAAATTCGAATGGGTGATCGCCTGTCGTATTCGATTGATGTGGAGGCGCAGCTTATGGCCAATGCTTTGGCACCCATGTTGTTGCAGCCGGTTGTGGAGAACGCGATCAAACATGGCCTGGAGCCGAAGATCGAGGGCGGAAGCATCCAAATCAAAATCAGCCAGGAGCATCATCGTATGCATGCGTCGGTGTCCGACAATGGCTTGGGGTTTCGCCCTGCCACCGATGCCGGGGTGGGCCTGCAGAATTTGCGCGAGCGGCTGGCGGTTTTGTACGACGGCCAGGCGAGATTGGTGGTGGAAGAGCTCGCGCCGGGCACTCGTGTTTTGATCGACTTACCCTTGAGTACATGATGATCGTTCCGACCGCTGTGTTGGCTGATGATGAAGCGGCACTGCTCGACCACTTGGCCCGCAGGCTGGCGCAGCTTTGGCCTGAACTGCAGATTGTTGCGCAGGCCAGTAACGGAATCGCGGCCGCCGCCGCGATCGCAGAACACGCGCCGACCGTCGCCTTCCTCGATATCAAGATGCCGGGTCTGTCGGGCCTGGAAGTCGCGCAGGGTATTGAGACCGACACTCGGGTGGTATTTGTGACGGCTTATGATCAATACGCGTTGCAGGCCTTCGAGAGCGAGGCGGTCGACTATCTGGTCAAGCCGATTGACGGGCCGCGACTGTCTCGAACGATCGAGCGCTTGCAGCGAGCGCTTGCCCAGGCCACACCGCCGCCCGAGCTGGCAAGCTTGTTATCGGCCCTCACCAGAACCCGCCCGCCGGCCGATCATGAGTTGACCAAAACGCTGCGCTGGATTCGCGCCAGCCGTGGCAATTCGATTTTCCATGTGCCGGTTAACGAAGTGCTATATTTTCGAAGCGGTGAAGGTTACACGGCCGTTCACACCGCCGATGGCGAACATTTAATTCGCACACCGTTGGCGGAACTGCTCGAAGGGCTGGACGGCGAGGTGTTCTGGCAGATTCATCGATCAACGATTGTGAATATGGCTCATGTCAAGACCACGCGGCGCGACGAGACCGGTCGGCTGCAGGTACAGATTGGCCCTGGCGGGATTGAATTGGTCGTCGCACGTGCCTATGCGCCGCGATTCAAGCAGATGTAACGCGTTCCGGCCGATGTAACGCGATCAGGCAGCGCTAACGCGCACTTGTTCGGCGACCCGTACGCATTCCTTGATGTGCTGACGTCCGACATACTGCAAGGCTGCAAATCCGATCGCGACCGAAAGTGCTTGACCGGCAATCGGCACGTATTTAGCCGCCTGTTTGATAGTCAGTCGCACACCGACCGCCTTGAGCGCGGCGATGACTAATTCGCGTGTGACCAATTTGCCGACCATCGCACCGCCGACCACCACAATCGCCTTGTAGACCAATAACTGATGCTTGGGCGAGAGGTTCTCAATCTGCTCAGGGGTCAGCCCGAACTCGCGATTGATTTGCGGAATCACCCTAAGCAATGCGCCCGCGTCGACCGCGATGTCGATGCCAGGCAATGGAATGATCGAAGCGGCCGAGGCGGCGGCCGCAGTGCGGGTAAGCAGGGTTCGGGCGCGCTTGCGGGCCGCCTCGAGTTCGCCGTCGTTACGCGGGATGCGATGGGTTTCAGCCACAATCACGGCGGTGCTGGTTTCGGACTTGGCGCGGGAGCGAATCATTCCCTATTGTCCCGCGTGGTGGCCGGCGACACAAGTCAGGGCCACTGGCCCCGTCTTTGCCACCGTCTTTGCCACCGTCAGGCCAGACTTGACGTCAATTAAAGCGCTTGGCTGAACACCGTCGTTTGGAAGTACAATTTCGATCAAACCCCAAGCGGTTTCACGGAGACAAAAATGCAAGCCATGACCCAGCAAGAGGCATTAGCACACGCAGCGAGCATACCTCTTGATCAGATCGACCTCTCAAACCCCGATCTGTATCAGTCCGACATTGTCTGGCCCTACCTGGCGCGCTTGCGCCGGGAAGACCCGGTGCATTACCAGGCGAACGGCTACCAGGGCAAGTTTTGGTCGATCACGAAGTTCAACGACATCATGACGGTCGACACCAACCACGAGGTGTTCTCCTCCGAATCCAGCTTGGGCGGCATCACCATCGCCGATGCGCCGACTCAGTCGCGCTTTCCGATGTTTATCGCCATGGACCCGCCCAAACACGACGATCAGCGCAAGACCGTCAGCCCGATCGTGGCGCCGATGAATCTGGCCAAGATGTCAGTGACGATTCGCGAGCGGGCCTGCACGATTCTCGATAGCCTGCCGCGCAACGAAACCTTTGATTGGGTTGACAAGGTATCGATCGAGCTGACCACGCAAATGTTGGCGACCTTGTTCGATTTCCCGTTCGAAGATCGGCGGCTGTTGACTTATTGGTCCGATGTTGCGACTACGCCGATCGCGCCGGATGCGCCACCGGAAGCTTGGGACAAACGCAACGCCGAGCTACGAAAATGCCTGGAGTATTTCACCGGCCTGTGGAATCAGCGTGTCAACGCACCGCCGGCCACCGATCTCGTATCGATGCTCGCCCATTCACCGGCAACCCGCAACATGCCGCCGATGGAATTCCTCGGCAATCTGATTCTGCTGATCGTCGGCGGTAACGACACCACCCGCAACTCAATCTCGGGCGGCTTGTTGTTCCTGAATCAGTTCCCCGCCGAGTACCAGAAGCTGCGCGACAACCCGAAACTGATTCCGAGCATGGTCTCCGAGATCATCCGCTACCAGACCCCGCTTTCGCATATGCGTCGTACGGCCATTCAGGACTTCGAGCTGCGCGGCAAACAGATCAAAAAGGGCGACAAGGTTGTCATGTGGTACATCTCGGGCAATCGCGACG
>JANORY010000942.1:0-1536 GCA_031415535.1 Burkholderiales bacterium
GCGCAAATGCGCTGAGTGCTACAACTTCACCGGGCGGGTTCATACCACTGCCCTCAGGTCAGCAAAGTCGCAAGTTGTGCTTCGATCATTTCGGTCGGGTTGCGCTTGAAGCCGGACTTCGCAAAACGCAACCAACGACCCAGAACGAACGACAAGACGATTCCGGCGCGGGCGCTGATGTCTGTGTCGGCCGGCAATTTTCCTTGGGCAACCACGGTACGGAAACACTGCTTGATCGAAACATCAAGCCGATCGACCAACTGATTGATGCGTTCCTGCAAGCGATCGTCTTCGGTCACCAGCGCATCGCCAATCAGGACCCGGCTCATGCCTTGATTTTTCTCGGCAAAACTCAGCAGCATCACGAGGATCTGGCGCAGTTGCCGTTGCCCGTCCAGTTCCTGGCTAGTGATCTGATTGATCAGACCGAAGATCGTGCCTTCGGTGAATTCAATCAGGCCCTCGAACATCTGTGCCTTGCTGGCGAAATGTCGATACAGTGCCGCCTCGGAAACTTGTAATCGTGCCGCCAACGCTGCCGTCGTTACGCGGTCGCCAGTCGGTTCCTGAAGCATGGTTGCGAGGGTTTGCAGAATCTGCAGCTTGCGTTCGCCGGGCTTTGGCCGGATGCGCACAGGCGCGCTTGTTACAGTTGAATTAGTCTCAATCGGGTCGGTCATGTGCCGCTCACGGGTATTTGTTTATCGCGATTCGCGAGAGAGTGAGTACTGATTGTATTTGAAAATCAACCGCTGGATGACAGCGTACCCTGAGCTTTGGAATGTCAACGCGAACTGCGGATTGCAGGGCTGCAGCGTCGTTCGGCTGACTGTTCGTGACCGGCGCTGCGAGCGTTTGCGCACGCGCCTGAGTGCGCCGATGCAAGCCCTGAACCCAGACGGTCTGCATGCCGCAGCGGCGCGCCGCCCGCAAGTTTTCAACACTGTCCTCGACCAGTACACAATGCCGCGGATCGACCCGCAAGTTTGCGCTCAGACGCCGCAGCATCGCAACCGATGGTTTAGGTTGCCAAAGCCCTGCAAAGCGCATGTCTTCAATGCAGATGACACGATCAAGAATGCGTGTAATACCGAGCTGCTTCAGAACGCCGTGCGCATAGTCACGCGGTGCATTGGTCAGCAGAATTTTGCGGCCAGGCAAGCGACGCAACAGCGCGACCAGCGCGTGTTGTCGGCGCACCAGCTCATGCAGGTCAGGAAAGCAGTGGGTCTCACGCAGGAACTCATGCGGATCAACCGCGTGATGGCGGATCATACCCAGCAAGGTGGCACCGTAGCGCCGCCAGTACTGCACCCGCAACGCACTGGCTTGCGCCGTGGACACATCGAGCGTTCGCGCCACGTAAGCCGTCATGTCGCGGTTGATCCGCGGCATGATGTCGGCACCGGCATCATGCAAGGTGTTATCGAGATCGAGCAGCCAGGTAATCAATGTCCGGTAATCAATGACTGCGGATCATTGTGCCGACACCATGATCGGTCATGATCTCGAGCAGCAAGCAGTGATCAACCCGGC
>JANORY010000943.1:0-3611 GCA_031415535.1 Burkholderiales bacterium
ATATCGCCGGCCAACAGCGCCGATCCGGCCGGTGAGCTGATCTTCAACACACAACTTTGCGAATTACTGCTGGATTTTTCACGATCCGAAGGTGTTGCGTCCGGATGCAGCCACTCGAATTGAACTTCGCCCCACGCCCAACCCTCACCCCGACGACAGGTATCGATCGGGATCTGCCGCGCTTTGGCGTTCTCAAGTAATGCCTCATTCGACGATATCGAAGTAATCAGACGTCCTACCTTGATCACCCGCATGATGCTCGCGGCACCGCCTGAATGATCGACGTCCTTGTGCGAGATAGCGAGGACATCCAGACGAGTAATGCCACGCGCCCGCAAATAAGGTGCCACCACGCGCTGGCCGGCATCACTGTCACTGCCGTAAGCGGGTCCGGTGTCGTACAGGAGCCGGCCCTGCGCTGTTTCGATGAGTACCGCCATGCCTTGCCCGACATCGATGGCGGTCAACCAAAGTTCGTTCGCAGTCGGTACCAACGCAGGTTTTCCGAGGATCGGCAGCAAGGTGACCAACCCCCAGCAGCGGCCTGGCAGCAGGCGCGACAAGAGCACAAAAATGCCGCTGGCACTCAACAGTACCGCGAGCGTGTCCGGATTCGGCAGAATGAAGACCGCATACTCAAAACGATCCAGCAACTCAATAAGCCACTGAACGCCATCAAAACAAAAAGCCGCAAAATTTAATAATAATGATCCCAACCAGGGCCAGACTAGCACCAGAAATGCGCCCGCCAGTGCCAGCGGCGTGATCACGAACGACACCAGCGGGATTGCGAAACTGTTGGCAATCGGACTGATCAACGAAACCGAAGCAAAGAACAGTGCGCCCAAGGGCACCAAGGCAATGCTCACGGCCCATTGCGCCCGCAGTGCATCGATCAAGCTCTTGAACAACGATCGGGTAGCGGTCGATGCGGCGCCGGCCGAGCCATACCAGACGATCGCCGCCACCGCCGCAAAGGAAAGCCAGAACCCAGCGGCCAGTACCGACCAGGGATCCAGAATCAGTACGGCCAGCAGCGCTGCAGCAACAATGTTCAGCGCCGATCCGCCTCGGTTACCGAGGCTCGCCAACAGCGCGAACGTCAACATCCAGCAAGTACGTTGCGCCGGCACCCCCCAGCCCGCCAGCGCGCTGTAGCCAAATGCCACCGCGACCGCCACCAGGCGCGCGGCGATCGGCGTCGAAATTATTCGAGCCAGTACCAGCCCGGTGATCTGAAAGAGTCGCTTCGATCGCCAGATCCGCGTCACCCCTTGGTGCGCCAGTCCGGCCAGCATGGTGATGTGAAGACCCGAGATACTGATCAGATGCCCGATACCGGTTCGGTTGAACAGTTCCCAGCCGCTCGCGCCGATGGCAGATTGATCACCGACCACCAGCGCGATCATCACCGAGCGACTCATCTCATTCGCCCCACTCATAGCCCGACGCATAGTTTCGCGCAGTCGAAAACGCAACTGGTTGACCAGAATCATCGGATGACTCAGCGCCTGCGCAATCGACATGCTTGACGGCTCGATCCGGTTCGCCGAACGCACGTACCCGCGGGCGGCAACGCCGTCCTCAAGTGCGCGCAGTTCGGCATCAAACAAACCCGGATTGGCCAAGGCATGAACCTGCTTCAGGCGAACTTGCAGATGCAAACGCTGACCGGGTTTGAGCGACTCGATCAGCTTGCGTGTCTCGCGCCCTCGGCTGAAATACCAACCCAGACGATAAAGCGAATCGGGACGGCAACTGAGCTGCTCGCTGATGCAGCGCTCAACCCGCAACCCGAAGCGCACGCCATGCTCGATAAAGATCGGCAGGTCCTCAACAATACCGATGATTTCAATGTTGCGACCTTCATCGTCCGGATCAATCCGTTCGGCCAGTGCCGCCTGCGCGCGCCAGTGGGTGCTGGCAAAGAACAACGCAAATACCGCCACGAGCAGCAGACAACCCGGCAGCGGCCTGGTCAAGCAACTCTGGGCCAGCAGCACCACCAAACCACCTATCAGCGCGACTGCGCAGGCCGTCGGGCTAAGCAAGGTTTCAAACTGATGGGCCGACCAACAGGCGAGAACCGCTGTGAAGCCAAAGGCGGCACCCGCGACCGGCCTCAATAACCAATTGAACAAATGCGTAACGGCAAAGTGCATGACGGCATCTTGCCGCAGCCACCGCCCTGCCGCCATCGGCATCACGCATCAGACTAAACGCCTATGCCATCTGCTCCGGATCGGCCCGGCGTTTCCTTGAGTACTATTTAAGCTTGCAGCGCCGATTCAAGTCGCGGCAACACCCGCAGCAGATTAGCACTGGTAGTGCGCGCACAGTCATCAAACTCAATCGCGCGCAGTTCGGCCAGCACCTTCGCAATCAGCGGCAACTGAAGCGGCGAATTGCGGCCTGGATGCAGCCAGCTCGGCGCGATATCCGGCGAATCCGTTTCCAGCACATGCGCCTGTGCCGGCAAGGTCTGCGCCAATCGACGAATCTGCAGCGCCCGGCCGAAGGTCATCGCACCGCCAAAACCCAACACGAAACCGAGGTTTAGAAATTCTGTGGCCTGCTGCTGACTGCCGTTAAAAGCGTGGGCAATGCCGCCCGACAACCGGACTCGCCGCAAGTACTTCAAGATCTGGTCCTGCGAACGCCGTACATGCAGCACGACGGGCAGATCAAACTCGCGGGCAATTCGCAATTGCTGCTCGTAAAAAAACACTTGGCGATCCCGATTCAGCCCCGCAACAAAAAAATCCAGACCAATCTCACCCACCGCAATCAGTTGCCGATCGCCGCGCCTGCGCTCAATCGTTTCGCGCAGCACCTGCAAATCAGCGTCGTGCGCCCGGTCGGTATATAAGGGGTGAATGCCCAAGGCGTAGAACACCTGCGGGTGCCGCGCGGCAATAGCAATCACCGCCTCGAAATTATCGCGTGCAACCGACGGCAAGACCAATGCCCGCACGCCCAGTTCAAGGCTGCGGGTGATCACCGCATCACGATCGGCATCAAACTCGGCTGCATCGATATGGCAATGACTATCGATGAGCATTGTTTGAGGCTACTGACAGCGTGCCGTCGCGCAGGGTGAACACCCGCCGAGTGCGCGCCGCCAATTCGAGGTCGTGGGTAACGATGATAAAACTGGTCTGCATCGTTTCGTTCAAACCGATCATCAGATCAAACATTTGTCGTGCCGTCTGCCGATCAAGATTGCCGGTCGGTTCATCGGCCAACACACAGCGCGGCTCGTTTACCAAAGATCGAGCCAGGGCCACACGTTGGCGTTCGCCGCCCGATAGTTCACCTGGGCGGTGGGTCACCCGCGCACCCAGGCCAACCGATTTCAGCAGTTCATTGGCCTTGTCCTTCGCCGCCGAGTACGACATACGACGAATCAATAGCGGCATGGCGACATTATCGAGCGCGCTGAACTCGGGTAACAAATGATGGAACTGGTAGACAAAACCCAAGGATTGATTTCGTTGCACGCCGCGCTGTGCCTCACTCATCTGGTCAAGCCGCCGGCCCAACAAGGTGACTTCGCCTCGGCTGGGCGTATCGAGCCCGCCCAACAAATGTAGCAAGGTGCTCTTGCCGCT
>JANORY010000944.1:0-11769 GCA_031415535.1 Burkholderiales bacterium
TTTCACCAACCCAGAACGCGCTGACGCCGCCGGCAGATATCGGCCGGCGATTGATCAGCGGCGCTGACGCGCAATAGAGTTCGTCCCAATCGCTGCGCATCTGCGTAACCGAGGTCGATCGGTTCCAGCGTCGATAAACACCGCTGATTCGCGCGATGACGGTCTCGATCGTCTCGATCGTGTCGCTCATGCTCCGCAACCCATGCCGCCAGACACACCGAGCGTTTCGCCGGTAATGTAAGCGGCCTCCTTCGAGGCCAGAAAGGCAACCGCTGCAGCAACCTCATCGGCCGATCCGAGTCGGCCAGCCAGCGTGGCTGCGGTCATCGTAGCGAGTAATTTTTCGCCACCCGCTTGCACCGCCCTGCGCAGCAACGGGGTATCAATCGGTCCGGGTGCGATGACGTTGGCGGTAATGCCCTTGCGGCCATTCTCACGCGCAATTGATCGAGTAAACGCAATGACGCCGCCCTTGGCGGCGGCATAAACCGCTCCACCTCGAGAACCCAGGCGTCCGGCCTCCGAAGCGATGTTGATGATTCGCCCGAACCCGGCTGCTTGCATGCTCGGCAATATTGCATGCGTGGTGGCGAACACGGCCTCCAGATTGACCGCCAGCAGCCGGCGCCAATCGGCCGATTGAGTATTGGTAAAGAACGCATGCTGATCGACACCGGCGTTGTTGATCAGCGTATCGAAGGGTTCATGCTCGCCAATGACCTGCGCCACCCGATCGAGCTCGGTGACATCAAGCCCGACCGCGCTGGCGCCGATTTCGGCGGCGAGCCGGTTCGCTGCGTTCAAATCGAGATCGGCAATCAGCACCTGTGCTCCGTCGCCAGCCAGACGACGTGCGATTGCAGCGCCGATGCCGTGCGCACCGCCCGTGAGGAACACCCGTCGACCCGCGAGCGGTGCAGCGGTTTGAACAGCGCTCACCGATCAGCGGCCGGTAAACCGAGGTGCACGCCGCTCGATCACCGCCGCCAATCCCTCGAGCGCATCGTCCATGCCACACAACTGCGCTTGCGTTCGATTTTCCTCAGGCATACAAGCCTCGATACCCTGCCCGATGCCGCTCCACAACAATCGTTTGGTCGCCGCCAGCGCGGCCGGCGCGCCCGCCGCCAACTGCCGCGCCAACGCCAACGATTCGCTGGCCAATTGATCATCGGCGACGACTCGGGTCACCAGACCCATTTCGAGCGCTTGCGGCGCCGTGATGACCGGATTGAGCAACAGGATTTCCATCGCCTTGCGCAGTCCCACCAATTGGGTCAGGCTGACCGATACGCCGGCGTCCGGAACCATGCCGACGCGGGTGGCGCCGGTCAAAAATTTTGAAGACGCGCCGGCCACTACCAGGTCAGCGCAACAGACCAGACCCATACCGCCACCGCCGGCCGCAAAACCTTGCACCGACACAATCACCGGCGCGTTCAGGCGTATCAGCAGGCAGGCGACGATTTGCAAATACGAAGTCGCCATACGAATGTAATCGGGCAAGGCCGCACCTTTGGCCGCGAACGCATGAACGTCGCCGCCGGCACAAAAGTTCTTGCCCTCGCCGGTCAGCAAAACTGCCCGCACCCGCGAGTCGCCGTGGATCTGCATCACCACCGCATGAAACGCCTTGAGCAGTTCGATGTCCAGACCGTTGGCCGACTCCGGCCGGTTCAGTCGAAGATGCGCGACGCCGTCGGCATCCAGGTCGAGCAGAATCGGGCCGCTTGCCACCAGCGACTCAGACTTTTCGGGCTTGTTCATCGGCTTGGCTTGTTTATCGGCTTGTTTATCGGCTTGTTGCATCGGTGTATTCACGTCGGGATACCTTGGCGTTTGGCCATCAAAAGCTAGATCAGAAACGCCATTGTCGACAGCGCCCGATCGTTGTTCACAAGAATAACTTTCTTCATGACCATGCGCAGGACACCGGATTCGCGCCGCAAATGGTATTCATTTCTGGACGCCCAGATCGTCTCGCCGCGATGGCTGGACTCAAACACCATGGCATTGGCCGTCACCCGCACGTCGTCGCCATCGACCGCCAGCAGTTCAATGTTGGAGATGATGCGACGTAACCTGGAACGGGGCGTCTGACTGTACCGCTTGCCGGTGTGAAATTGTTTGATGCGCAGCGCAATCCGCGAGCGATTGTCATAAATGATGGACATCTCGTGATCGGGATCACCGCCGTCACCATTAGCGGGAATCCAGTAGATCGCGTCGTCTGTCCAAAGCGCCTCCCAGGCGTCATACTCATGCTCATCCTGCAGGCGTGCTTCTCGATAAATGAACTGCGTCAATTCGCTGACCAGGCTGGCGGTGTCAACCATCAAGCAGCCTCCATCATCGTTCGATAATGGCCCCACATTCCTCGCGAGGGAACCTCGTCGGTCGCATCGCCGATCCGAAAGCCATCGGCATCGATACGTTCACGATGATTGCCGCGACCGAGATACAGCCATTCGGGACTACGCGCCTTTACACCGCGTTGTGTACGCTCGTACATCTCGGTATCGTCGGCCAACAGAAATCCGGCGGGCCCGACCGATCCCATCGTCTGTTGTCGCATGCGTCGATTCAGGTCGGGCGCGCCTTTGAACTGCAGCGCGGTCACATGTTGCACGGTTTCATCGACCGCTAAGGGCTGGATCACAAATAATTGGATTTCAGCAATAAACAGATTGGGGAAGATCATCGTGTGCGGCGTACCGTCGATCATGATCTGCTTCGCGCGCTCCTCGCCATAGGTGGCCTGCATTTTTGCGGTGTAGTCCGGCATACGTTCAGCGCTGGTGTTAAACCAACCCATCGGTTTGCCGAGACGACGAAACTCCGGCCGCAGGTCATTTTCAGAATGCCCATTGCCGAAGTACCTCGACACGGCGGTCGAATCGCTGCCGTACAGCGCACCGATGCCGCTCTTGGCAACTTCGAAGATCGAGGCGTGAACAAACGACGGGTGATAACCATCAGTTTCGTTCTCGACGAGAAACTTCCAATTGGCTCGGGCCCTGTGCTTCAAAAATCCAGCGCTGATTTCGACTTCGCCCTCAGGCGAATTCATGACCAACAGGTCGATCGAGCTTCGGGCACCCCCCAGATGCTCGATCAAGTCTGGGCCTTCCGCCGCGAGCGAGCCGAAAATGAAGCCTTTGTAGGTCGCGACGCGTGGCACCCGGCCGAGCCCCAGACCGTCACGATTCAGGCCCTCGTAACCAGACGGAAACGGATAAGCGCGCAACGGCCCCTGATTTGAGAACGTCCAGCCGTGGTACGGACAGGTAAAGCTGCGCGCATTGCCCTTTTCGGAGACGCAGACCAGGTTACCACGGTGCGGGCAGCGGTTATGAAGCAAGTGAATCTGGCCATCACGATCCCGAGTCATGATGACCGGTTCCGGGCCGATGGACTTCATGACATAGTCGTTAGGCAGCGGCACTTCACTCACATGACCGACGTAAACCCAGGTGCGATACCAGATTTTTTGAAGCTCAGCCTCGAAGATCGCTGCATCGGTATAGAGCGAACCATGCACCCGGTCAGCTTGTACAAGATGCGCCCAGTCAGGCACGGCATTGGACCACCCACGCTCGGCAGCATTCTTGGTATGGCTACTCATTTCGCGGGAACCGTTCAAAATATCTCTCAAGGTATTTGCTCAATAATAGACCGTCTGGACGGTCTATGTCAATATATAATGCAGGCGATTTATCAAGGACCTACCATCATGGCCACAATTACCTTCATCGAAAGCACTGGTATCGTTCATACCGTCGAAGCGGCGATGGAGCGAACATTGATGCAGATCGCGGTCGAACACCAGGTGCCCGGTATTTTGGCCGAATGCGGCGGTTCATGCAGTTGTGGTACCTGCCATGCCTACATCGACCCGAGCCGACTGTCTGCGTTGCCGGACATTTCGGAGACCGAAGCCTTCATGCTCGAGATCGTACCCGACCCACGCCCTGAAAGTCGCTTGTGCTGCCAGATACCGATGCAGGCAGCCTTTGACGGCATGGTGATTCGATTACCGAGTGAACAGCTATGAGACTGAGCAGCCAAGAGTTTGCACTGGACCGTTATCGGTGGTCCGTCGGCCGGCGATGCGCAACCGTACGGGGTACCAGGTCTGGTTTGAGCCGCCAATCGCTGCCGAAATCGGTCAGCGGATGCACAAAAATCGGCTTGATCTGCTCGAGTCGCCGCAGACAGTCGGCGTATTCTTCCAGATATTGATGTCGCTGCGCTTCGGTCGTGTAGTGAATCGACCAAGCGGCATGGGTCGGCAGAACCTGCATGCCCGCATAAGCCAAGGTTCCGTTCGTCAGATGCCACAGATTGATCTCGAGGCTAGCCAGCAGACCATCAGGTTCAACCATACCCGGCAGGCAAGCCGTAGTGATCGACAACATCGCTTTTCGACCCTTCAATCCGCCAGTATCGAATCGGCGCCCTTTGCCGTAGACCACGCCATTGACGAATACCCGATCAATCCAACCCTTCATAATCGCCGGCACTGAAAACCACCAAAGCGGAAACTGCAAAATCAGGAAATCGCACCACAACAGCTTGTCTATTTCGGCCTGGATATCGGGCGCAAAGGCCTGCTGCTCAAAGGCGAACTTCTGTTCGCGATCGTACTGCAACGCCGCCGGAAACCGTCGTTCTGTGAAGTCGGCGGCACTCGCCACGGGATTGAAGTTCATCGCATGCAGATCGGAAACCTGCACTTCATGACCGATTTCCTGGAGCGTCTGGACCGAACGCTGCAACAGGGCAGCGCCGAATGACTGCGGCTCGTGATGCGCAAAAACAATCAGCACTTTCAACTCGAATTTCCTTTCTCTGAATCGACCGGGCACGCCGGACATACGAAGAATACGCACAAGCTCTGTAACAATGCGATATGAACTGGAATCGCCGCCGAAATATACACACTTGGCTAGCCGCGCTCGCGGCACCGCTCGTAACCGATTGGCCGAGCGCAGTGCAGGCGCTGACTCTGCCGGCTGAGCTCGACGTTCCGTTCGTGGTGACGCCGGACAATGTGGTGCTGCGCATGCTCGATATGGCCCAGGTATCCGCCAACGACACGGTACTCGATCTGGGTTCAGGTGATGGCCGAATTGTCATTACCGCCGCGCTTCGTTACGGCGCGGTGGCCAGCGGCGTCGAGATTGACCCGAACCTGGTCGAACAGGCTCGCGCTCTCGCGGCCCGTGCCGGCCTAACGGCACGCGCGCAGTTTCAAACCCAGGATTTATTCGAGACCGACCTGACCCGAGCCACGGTCATAACCATGTATCTGTTGCCTGACGTCAACATTGCTCTACGCCCGAAACTGCTCGGTCTGCGCCCGGGGGTACGGCTGGTATCGCACGACTGGGACATGGGCGATTGGCTGCCCGAAGCGCAAGTTGTTATCGACGCCCCCGAGAAGCGGCTCGGCCTGAAGAAAGTTGCCAAATTAATGCTGTGGGTGGTTCCTGCGCAACTGCATGGGCACCACCTAGGGGCCGGTATTGCGCTTGATATTGTGCAGAATTATCAGCGGATCGAGTCAGTTCGATTGCGCATCGACAACGAACAACTGGCGTTCGCAGCCGCTACCGTTCGTGGTCCTTCAGTCACATTATCCGGCGAAGATTCGCAAGGCCGTGCACTGGTTTTAGCGGCCTCCATCAAACAGCCGCGCGATGAAGTCCGCGATGTGCATTGGCAATTGCGCCGCAGCGGCGCACCGGATCGACAATTCCTTACCCGCCGCTCCGACAGTTAATTGCCGAAGTATTCTGGTACTCAAACCGATCCTGCGCTCCAATTGCGCTTGCTGATCTCGTCGACCAGCCCGCCCCAGTATGAAGGCAAGGTATCCCAGGGGTTATCCAGCGTGTCGTCGGTAAAGTAAACCAGACCAGCATTGTGCTTGGCCGCAATATCGAGCATTCGACGGGCCGCGCGCAGGTTGCTGACGTGATAAACCAGATGACCAATCTGTGCCGAAGCGCGCTTGCTTGCCCACCGCTGCGCGACAATCTCCTGATACGCATTTGCGTCCTTCTCAAACACGACCAGCGCATCAGCCGCTGGCAGGCTGAGATAACTTTCATGCGTCGCAACGCCTGGATTGCCTATGACTCGGTAACACGCATCGAGCGACTTGGCGTGCGCGTAGACCGCGCCATAATAATCAAGGCTAGGGGTTTGACCATCACTAGCCATTTCATCAATAAAAAAACCATCGAGCGTGTAAAAGGATTGATAGCGAAGCAAATCAGCGCTCAACTCAAGCATCAGCCGCGCGCCGTAGCCGCTGGCAACATAGGCGATCACCCTGACCCCTGCGCCTCGAGCACGCTCGATCACGGCCCGATACAAGGGATCAGCTTCAGTCCCCGGGCCACTGGCGGGGTTCACGATTGCAACAATCGGCACGCGAGCTGCGGCTTCGATCAGTTGATTCCAGTAGACCAATCCCTGAGCAGCCGGATAAAAATACGCCGGAACCAATAATTCGAGGCGCTCGCGTTGATGACTCATAACAACTGCGCGACCGCCATCGCCAACAGCGACAGCAGGATCGTCGAGGTCAGCGGTACCGACCAATCGCGTCCCAACCAGCGAAAGTTCAAGTCGCCAGGCAAGCGCCCGATGCCGAGCTTGCGCAAATAAGGCATCGCACCGGAGAACAGAAATAATGCCAGCGCCGTGGCGAGCAGCCAGCGGATCATGCTTTGACGCCTCTGCCAATGGCAATGACCTTGAACAGTTCACCCATCTCGGTCTCGTTCAAGAGGGTTTGTACCGCCTGCGATTGTTTGGCGTACATTACCGGCTGGTTAATATCAAATTTGGCCAAACGGTCCAGCAATCCACAGTCAATCAGAAAGCGCGCTTGATTGGAGTAAAGCAACACTTCGCCGCCGGCCAGTGCGGCGGCCTCGGCGACCAGATCAAAGTCGACATGCGCGGTGATGTCGCACAAGCCCGGCGCGAAGAACGGGTCGGTGTGTGAGCGATGCCGGTAGTGACACATGAGGGTGCCTTGCGCGCGTTGCGGATGGTAGTACTCACGCGCTGGAAACCCATAGTCGAGAAACAGCGCCACGCCCTTTTTAATCCGCTCGGTCAAGGTCGTGACCCAGGCCTCAACCAAGGGCGAATACTCCGAAACATAGTCTTGCGGCCAATCCAATGCATTCGGCCAGCCGGCCTCTGTCAGCTTGCCGCGGACCCGACGTGACAGGCCTGCATCGGCCGGCCGATCCTGCCAGCGAAAGCCGGGCGCATCGTCATTGGACCAGACCACGCCACGCTCAAACACCTGATCCCCCTGTAGCTTGAACAGGGTCACCGGCAGCGCATCAAGCAACTCGTTGGCAATTACGACGCCTTCGACGTCGCGCGGCATTTCCTCCAGCCACTGCACCTGATGGGCGAATTGTGGTGCCAAGGTCAGCAAGGATTGTTGTTGCCTTACCCGCAGATCACCCGACAACTCGATCAGATCGTAGCGAACATCCTGATAGCCCAGCCGACCCAACTCATTGAGAATCTGCGCCGCCAACACACCACTGCCGCCGCCAAACTCAAGCACGCGTTGCGGCACTTGCTCAAACCAGCGCGCCACCCGGCTGGCCAGGCAGGCACCGAACAGCGGGGTGATTTCCGGCGCCGTGGTGAAATCGCCAGCGGCACCGAATTTTCGACTGCCGCCGGTGTAGTAGCCCAGCATCGGCTCGTACAGCGCCATTTGCATATAGCGCTCAAAAGTGATCCATCCGTCGGCGCGATCAATACTGCGTCGTAGAATCTGAACCAGATGTTGGCTGACTTCCTGCGCGTCTTGCGATGGAGGCGGTAAATCAAGCGGCGGCATGCCGAAATTGTAACGGTGTAATTGATGACTTCAAACACAAGCCCGTTCGGCACCGCTCTGGTGACCGGTGCGGGCAAGCGGCTGGGCCGGGCAATTGCGTTGGGATTGGCACGAGCCGGTTGGGATATTGCGGTTCACTATCACCGTTCGGCGACCGAAGCGCGCGCGGTTGTCGCGGAAATTCACGCATTGGACCGTCGCGCCGTCAGTCTGGCAGCGGATTTGTCCAACGAAGACAGTGTTCTCGCGCTGTTTGAAGCGGCGCAATCCGAACTTGCACCCCTAACCTGTCTGGTTAACAACGCGTCGCGCTTCGAGCTCGACCAGCCAGGTGATTTCACGTTGGCAAACCTGGAGCACCATATGCGCCCGAACCTGGCGGCACCCCTGTTGCTGGCGCGCAAGCTGCATGAATCAGCACGAAGCCACCGCCAGGATGCGGTGGTCGTCAATTTGCTCGATCAGAAACTCGAGAATCTGAACCCGGATTTTTTCTCATACACCCTGAGCAAGGCGGCGCTGCTGGCCGCGACCAAAATGATGGCGATGGCCTTCGGCCCACAAGTACGGGTTAATGGCGTTTCACCCGGGGCCACCTTACAGTCCTGGGAACAAAGCGGTGGCGGCTTCGAGCAGGCCAATAAAATTGCTTTGTTACGGCGCTCCTCCGGGCCCGATGATATTGTTCAAGCGGTGGTGTATCTGGCGCAAGCCAAAGCCGTGACCGGCGTTAACTTGATTGTCGACGGCGGCCAGCATCTGATGCCGCTCGATCGTGATGTCATGTTCCTGACCGAGCGCCTGTGATGATCCCTACCAACGATTTACCGACGCCAACCGCTTTAGCTACGCCAAGCGCTTCGATCCGCGCGCAGGAAAAAATCGCCTACGAACGCAACAAACTGCACAAGCGTTTGTTGCGTCAGACCGGTCAGGCGATCGGCGACTTCAACATGATCAGCGCCGGCGATCGGGTCATGGTCTGTCTGTCGGGTGGCAAGGACAGCTACAGTTTGCTCGATCTGCTATTGACCTTGCGCGAACGCGCGCCAATTGACTTCGACATTATTGCGGTCAATCTCGATCAAAAACAACCTGGTTTTCCAGAGGATATTTTGCCTCAGTATCTGCGTCAGCTTGGTGTACCTTTTCATATCGAGCAGCAGGACACCTACTCGACTGTCAAGCGGGTCATCGCCGAAGGCAAAACGATGTGTTCGCTATGCTCGCGATTGCGGCGCGGCATTCTGTATCGCGTCGCCGATGAGTTGGGTGCGACCCGAATTGCGCTCGGCCATCATCGCGACGACCTGCTGGAGACGTTTTTTCTGAATATGTTTTTTGGTGGTCAACTCAAAGGCATGCCACCGAAGCTGGTCTCCGACGACGGTCGGCACATCGTCATTCGCCCGCTGGCCTATGTTCGTGAATCCGATTTGACGGCCTACGCCAACTGGCGCCAGTTCCCGATCATTCCGTGCAATTTATGCGGCTCGCAAGCGAACTTGAAACGTCGCGAGATTAAGACCCTGATGCGTGACTGGGAAAAGAAGTTTCCGGGCCGGGTCGACAATATCTTTGCGTCATTGTCTCGAATTACCCCTTCGCACCTCATGGATCGTTCGCATTATCCGTTTGCGAACGTGCACGCCAGCGGACAATCAGATCCACAAGGTGATATCGCGTTTGACGCCGACCCTTGTAGCGACGACGACGATAGGACGCCATCGGCAGGGCAATCAGCCATCGAGCAGAGCAGAGCCATCAAGCTCATGAAAATCGTGAGTGGCTAGTAAGCCAGTAAGCAAATGTAAGTTTGGTCATTAGCCCGTACGGATCTGTAACGGTTGTATGGACCAAACGCCATTCGGCAAAAGTCCGTGCGAAGATTCGAGGCCGCTAAACGAGCCACGCACGGAGCAAATCAGAATGACAGCGTCCACTAGTTTCATCGCGCCGACGGGTAAAGAAATACCGAACACGAGACCGGCACAGCAGCCACTTCTGGGCGCTAGCTTGACTGAGGCTAGGTTACCGCGCGTGGCGCTGACGGGCGCGGCACTGACCAGTGCCTGGCTGGCGGCCTGCGGTGGCGGTGGCGACGCCAGCACCGAGGGCGGCGCGAGCGCGTCTACTCCAACACCCTCCGCCGCCGCACCCACCGGCGCGCCAGCCTCTACTGGTGATCTGCCGTTGCCGACCGAGAAACAAGCGGCGCGGTTTCTGAGCCAAGCATCGTTGGGCGCGTTACCAGAAGATCTTGAGAAATTAAAAACCAACGGTTACTCAGCCTGGATCGATGAGCAATTCGCATTGCCCACCGACACCAGTCGCTGGGACTGGCTGGTTGCCAATAATTATCTAAGCACCGCAGCCAATGGCAACCTGGGGCTTGATAACCTGCTCTGGCGCAAACTGATTGCCTCACCCGATACGCTGCGACAGCGAATCACCATCGCACTGTCCGAAATTTTTGTGGTGGCGGCCACGGTTAACTCGAACTATCGGCAATTTGCCACCGCCGCCTACATGGATTTACTCGAGCAGCATGCGTTCGGTAATTATCGCGCGTTGCTGGAAGCGGTGACTTTAAATCCGGCGATGGGTCTATGGCTGAACATGCTCGGCAATCGCAAGGAAGACCCGGTTACGGGCCGCGTGCCCGATGAGAACTATGCCCGAGAAGTCATGCAGTTATTCACCATTGGTATCTATCATATGAATCCGGATGGCACCACCGTCGTCCAAAGTGGCAAGCCCGCTGAGACCTACGATCAAACCGATATTCTCGGCCTGGCCCGCGTGTTCACCGGTTGGACCTACGGCGTAGTGCGAACCAATACCAACCCCGAGCACATTCGTGCACCGATGGCGCTGATTCCGGCTAATCATTCCGCCCAAGAAAAGAAGTTTCTGGGTGTGACCATTTCTGCTGGTACCGATGGCATCGCCAGTTTGAAGCTGGCGCTCGACACCTTGGCGAATCATCCGAATGTCGGTCCCTTCATCGGCCGGCAATTGATTCAACGGCTGGTCACCAGTAACCCGAGCGCCGCCTACATTGGCCGGGTCTCAGCATCGTTCAACAATAATGGCACTGGGGTTCGCGGCGATTTGAAGGCGGTGATCAAGGCCGTGCTGCTCGACACTGAAGCCCTCGACGAGCGCAATCTGACGGTTCCTGAGTGGGGCAAATTGCGCGAGCCGATGTTGCGTTATGTGCAATGGGCCAGGACATTCAAGGCGACTTCGCCGACCGGTCAGTGGAACATCGGCAACACCTCGGACCCCTCGACCCGGTTCGGGCAAAGTCCGTTTCGATCGCCCTCGGTGTTTAATTTTTTCAGACCCGGTTATGTACCGCCCAACACCAGCATTGGCGCCAAACAACTGGTCGCACCCGAGCTGCAAATTACCAACGAGTCGAGTACGATCGGTTATGTAAATTACCTGCAGCAAGCGGTCTCGACCGGAATCGGCGAAGTGAAATCCGTCTACACCGATTATCTGGCGCTCGCCGCCGATGTCAACGCACTGGTCGATCGGCTGGTCTTGTTGTTATCGGGTGCGCAACTCTCCAGCACCACCGTTAATCAGATTCGCGCCGCCGTCAGCTCAATCGCTGGCGTGAGCGATGCCGACCGCCTGCGCCGAATTCAAGCGAGCGTCTTGCTGGTGATGTCCTGCAACGAATACCTGATACAGAAATAGGAGTGCAGCACATGTCAAAAATCAGTTTGATCGCGAATCAATCGGGTCGCCGCGAATTTTTGAAACGTGCATCGGCGCTGTCTGCCGGCGGCGTTGCTGCACCCTTGATGTTGAATCTGGCAGCGATCGGTGAAGCGGCTGCGCAAACCGCCGACGACTACAAGGCGCTGGTC
>JANORY010000945.1:0-1707 GCA_031415535.1 Burkholderiales bacterium
TCCAACCTCAGCCGTCCGCCAGACGGCACAATAGAGCTATGCGAGCCAATGACTAGAACCATGCGAGCTACCAACGCAAAATTCTCCGGTTCGTTGAACCAACGCGCCACACTGCCACGCACCGTTTGGTGGCGCTTCGCACGTGCGATCGGCGCCGTGCTCGGGTTTGCCTGTGCCACCGTGCCGGCCGCCGCTGCCACACCAGGGCTGTCGGTGACGTCGCCGCTGGCACCGATTACCGCCAATGAATGGTCAACTCGCACGGCGGCTCATTTACTGGAGCGGGCCGGCTTCGGCGGCACCCCCACCGAGATCAATCGACTGGCCGCCATGAGTCCTCGCGAGGCCGTCCGGTCACTGCTGCAACCCACCTCGGAAAACGTCCGAGTGGTTGCCGGTCAGCCCACTGCGGCACGGCTCGGCCCGTTCGACGAATCCGGTGCCCATGACCCCAGCCTGGAACCGTTTCCGGCGTCCCGGCCGGCGGCTACTGAACTGGCCAAGCGGACCGGTAAAGCGATGGGCGTCGACGTAAAGCCCGAAGGCAATCGCCGCTTGCAACCGGTGGCCGATCGCTTTTTTTATTGGCTGCGGGCCAGCCGCCTGGAGACCCACCGGCTCGCCTATTGGTGGGCTAATAGAATGTTGACCACCGATCGGCCCTTACAAGAAAAAATGGCCTTGTTCTGGCACGGGCATTTTGCGACCAGCGAAGAAAAGATCCGCGATTATCGCAAACTGCTGAAACAAAATGAGCTGTTTCGCCAACAGGGGCTGGGCAATTTTCGTCAGTTATTGATCGCGGTCGCCCAGGACCCGGCCATGCTGGCGTTCCTCGACGCCGGCGTGAACGTCAAGGGCGCACCGAACGAGAACTTTGCCCGCGAAATCATGGAGCTGTTCAGCATGGGCGTCGGTCATTACCAGGAAACCGATATTCGCGAGGCGGCACGCGCCTTCACCGGCTGGAATTTCTCGGATCTGAAGTTCATCGTCACGCCCGATAAGCACGATGACGGTATCAAGACCTTGCTGGGCAAGACCACCCGTTTTGACGGCGTATCGGCAATTGACCATATTTTGGCGCAACCGGTAGCCGCCGAATTCATCGCGGCGAAGATCTACCGCTATTTTGTTCGTGACGAGCTTTCCGCGTCCTTGCAGGCCGAGCTCGGTGCGCAATTGCGCACCGTCCAGTACGAGCTCGCGCCGTTTCTCGAAACCTTGTTGATGTCACGCGATTTTTACCGTTCCGAATCAATCGGCACGCGCATCAAATCACCGGTCGAGCTGGTCGTCTCCACCTATAAGAAAATGGGTCTGAGCGAGGTGCCCGGCGTGCCGGACTTCAATGAAACAACTGAGGCCTTGGGACAGAAGTTGTTCTTCCCGCCGACCGTCGCCGGCTGGGCACAAGGCCGCGCCTGGATTACGCCGGGCCTGTTGCTCGCACGCGGCAACTTTGCGTTTGACGCCCTGTTCCCGGACATTAACTTTGTTCCCTCGGATCGCAATCCGGGCCGCGCGTTCGACATCATTTCGATCAGCGAGAAGCTCAGCCTGGGACAAGACGTCACCCGCGCTACCAAACCGGACGCCAAGGAGATGAGTTCGCAGACTATGCAAATGGCCGACCGCGACGAAGACTTTAATACGCGTTTGGCCTCTCTGCGCGGCTGGCAAATGGCGACCCAAAAAATCAAGCCG
>JANORY010000946.1:0-2996 GCA_031415535.1 Burkholderiales bacterium
TTGCTCCGCAAAAATTTCAGCCCGTTTTTTGGCCTCGGGCTGGGGGCGAGCGTCCGTTTTCAAAAAAATTCGGGTACCGACGATTTGAACCGCACGACCGAAATTCTGAATTATCATTTTGAAATAAACCCCGGAGGTACCGGCCAACTCGTCTGGGATGGCAAAAAAAACGCGACGACTTCCTCCAGTTCGACCTCTTTTTCGAACCGAAAAACGCAGCTTTCTGCCTTCGCCGACCTGACTTTCGGAGCGGTCCGCGCAGGCCCGAATCTCGGAATCCGGGCCGGTGGGCAGTTTGCCGACGGCGGTTTTCAGCCGTTCGTGCAGGCCAGTTTTGAATTCAAATTTTGAGATGAAACCCCGCTTTTTGCTGCTTTTTGCTCTTTTGTTGTTGCCTTTTGCTTTTGAAAGCCAGTCGCTTCACCGCTTCGACGCGCTCATCGACCGCTATTTTGAAACCCCGAAAACGGACAGCTTCCTCTTTTTCGCCCGGCAAAAAATGGCAACGGCCCGGCAGCTCGACAGCCTCGCCGTCTGGGCCTGGACGAAGCGAAAAGTGCAATCCCATTTTTTTGAAAACAGCGAAAAAGCCCTCGCCCTCCTCGATGAAATTGCTGCCCAAAAATGGCGCGAACCTCAATCCGCCGACGAATGGGAGCCGTTCATGTGGGTGGCTGCGGGGCGCGGCTGGCACCTGTTTCAGTTGGGTCGCGTCTGGGAATCCATCGAGGCTTATCGGGTGGCGGAGGCCATTTTTGAGAGGTTTCGATACCCCGATTTTGACCCGACCGAATACATCTGGAAGGCGATGGGGACGCATTACACGCGGCTCGGCGACAATGAAAAAGCCCTGCTCGTTTATCAGAAAGCCCTCGATTTTACCCAAAAAACCGGCGACCGCAGCTCCCTGGCAGGCATTTACAGCAATATCGGCACCGCTCAATGGAATGAGGGAGACTTCGCGGCGGCTGAAAAATCGTTTCGCACCGGCCTGCAAATTCGCGGCATCGAACCCACGATGACCGCCATTTTATGGAACGGCCTCGCCGCGACGCTGCTCGATTTGGGTCGTTCGAAAGAGGCATTTTCGGCGGCTCGCCAGTCGCTCCGTCCTTTTTCGGGCATCGCCAAAAATGATTTGACGGCCCATGAATATCGGGCAGCCAGCGGCCTGACTGCCGGGCGAGCCTGCGCCAAAAACGGGCGGCCCGACGAGGCCATATCGTTTTACAAAAAGGCCCTCATTGATGCCGAAATCGCGTTCGGCCAGGCGTTTCATCGCGACAAGGCGAAAATCGAAACGGCCATTTCAGCCGCGTTTTTGCAGAAAAAACAGCCTGCCGATGCGCTGGAAGCGGCCAATCGGGCACTCGCTTTTCTGCTTCCGAAATTTTTGCCAGCCACGCCGACCGACCTGCCGGAGGCTTCCAATTTTTATCAGGAAAACGCCATCGGCGAAGCCCTTCGCGCAAAAGCCGAGGCTGCCGAAGCCCTTTTTTTTCAAAAAAACGACCTTCTTTTTTTGAAAACAGCACTCGATTGCCACGACCTCGCCTGGCAGGCGGATGCCGTTTTGCGGCGGGTTCTGCTTTATCAGTCGTCAAAATTGGGCATTCAACATTCAGCCCGCGAATCGGACGAGCGAGCCATGCAAACCGCCCGCCTGCTTTTTGAAAAAACGGGCGACGCGGCTTTTGCGGCACGCGGTTTTGCGATTGCCGAGCGAAGCAAAGCGGCCATTTTGACCGATGCGCTGCATGAAAATCTGATTCGCCAACGGCTCGCAGCAGGCGAACCGGGGTTTGAAAAACTCGACCATTTGCGGCAAAATGCTGCCTGGCTCGAACGTGAATTGCTCCTCGAAACCGACTCCAACCAGCAAAACATTCGCCGCCAGGCACTCGACGCGCTGCGAACCGAAGCCGCCGACCTCGAACGCCAAATTTCAAAAACATGGCCTGTTCTGCCTGATTTTTCGGACACCGGAACAGGCCTCGCCAACCAGCCCGACGGCCTCGCCGAGGATGAAATTCTGCTCGAATTTTTTGACGAAAAAACGGCGATTAACCTTTTTATCCGCAGCCGCGACGGGTCTGTTTCATGGAAAATGCTGCCGAAAACCGATGAATTCAGGCGGCTTTTGAGCCAATTCAACGGCTTTTTTGCCGATTCAAAAGCGATTGCCCGCGACCCGCAGGCCTATTTTTCAACGGCTTTTGAACTCTGGAAAAAGCTGATTCCAGCCGAAGCCGATGCCGCCGAAAAATGGGTTGTCGTGCCGGACGGGCCGATAAATTTCATTCCGTTCGACGCTCTTTTGACGGGTCCGGCCACCGGGCCGAGCCTGAAAAACGCGCCTTTTCTGTTGAAAAAACAGTCGGTTCGATATGCCTGGTCGCTGGCGACGTTGCGCCGCCAGCAGGCTTTGCGGCCAGATGCGGCGGGGCTTTTTTTGGGCTTCGCGCCGTCGTTTCAAAAAAAAGAAAGAGGCCTCGCGCCGCTCGCCGTGGGCAATGAGGAATGGGCTGCGCTGCCCGATTTCGAAGCGCTTTTAGGTGAAAAAGCTACCCGCGAGGCATTTTTAGGGCAGGCTGCGGGCTTTCGAATCGTCCATTTGAGTACGCACGCGCAGGCCGCCGAGCCGATGCGCATCGAATTCATCGACCAGCCGGTGCTGTTGCCGGACATTTACGCGCTGCGTTTGCAGGCTGAATTGGTCGTTCTGTCCGCCTGCGAAACGGGTCTCGGCGCGGAAGCGAGAGGCGAGGGGGTGATGAGTCTTTCGAGGGCGTTTGCGTGCGCGGGTGCGCGAAGCCTGGTGGCGAGTTTGTGGTCGGTGAACGACCGGGCGACGACCCAACTTTTTGCCAATTTTTACAAAAATCTGCGCAGCGGCCAGTCAAAATCGGAGGCTCTGCGCCGCGCAAAACTCGATTACCTGGCCTCCGAAGGGTTGGATGCGTACAAATCGCCCTGGTTTTGGGCGGCATTTTCGT
>JANORY010000947.1:0-3653 GCA_031415535.1 Burkholderiales bacterium
TTCCTCGCAGCTTTCGATCAAGCCAACGCAGCGCGGCCGGCCGACCGATTGCGAGTCGAGCGCGGCAATCGCCGTCAACGCCGCGTAGATTGCATAACCGTCATCGGCGCTGCCGCGACCGTACAGTTTGCCGTCCTCAACAACCGGTTTCCACGGACCCAAATCATCGCGCCAGCCGGTCATCTCGGGTTGTTTATCCAGGTGCCCATAAAACAGAACCGTCTGCGCATTACCGGCACCTTGTGTTGCGGGAACATCAAAAAAGATGCACGGCGTCTTGCCCTCGATCTCCACGATTTCGATTTTCATGCCTGCCAGAATGGCTGAGCCGCTGGTACCTGAGCCAGTAGTTGATGCGCCGCCGGCTTGCGCGCGTGCCCAGGCTTCAGCCTCGCTGACCACCCGTGCCAGATGGCCATGCGCCGACCAACTAGCGTCAAATGCCGGCGACTTGGCCGGGATACGCACATAGTCGATGAGGCGTGGCAACAAGTCGTCGCGCCATTTTTGATCGATGAAGGGTTTCAGATCGGCGAGGTTCATTGAGTTACTCCATGACGAGTTCGGTGGTTGACGCCGGTGTTTGCTACGCCTGTCTCAAGCGGGCAAAACCGGCATCGAGATCGGCGATCAGATCGGCTGGATTTTCGAGGCCAATGTGGACGCGAATCAACGGGCCACCCAGCCAAGGCTTGACGGTCCGAATTGAACCCAGCTTTGCGGCTGCGATCAGACTCTCGTAGCCGCCCCATGAGTATCCGATACCAAAATGTTTTCTGTGTTCACACAGCGCGGCGACGTGTTTACGCTGCGCCATTGCACCGCCGATCGGCGCCAGCTCAAACGAGAACAATCCCGAGGAACCGAGGAAATCGCGCCGCCATAGTGCATGTTGCGGGTGCTCAGGCAAGGCCGGATGCAATACTCGCGCCACCTCTTCACGAGCTTGCAACCAGCGAGCCACCGTCAGTGCATTTTGCTCATGCCGACGCATCCGAACTTCGGCAGTTCGCATACCGCGCAGAATCATGAAGGCATCATCGCCGCCAACACAAATGCCGAGCTGACGGATGACGCTCCAGAGCGCCGGCCAGTGTTCGCTGCGAACCACCGCCGCGCCCATCAGCACATCCGAATGGCCACTCCAATACTTGGTCAGCGGCAGTACCGAGACGTCGACACCCCAATCAAACGGACGCGCCATGACTGGCGAGGCCCAGGCGTTATCGATAATGCTGATGACGCCGCGCGCGCGTGCCAGCTTGGTCAGTGATGGCACATCCTGTAACTCGAAGGTATAGCTACCAGGGCTCTCAAGATACAGGATTCGAGTACGTGCGCTAAAGAGCGTCGCCAGCTCAGTGGCAGTGCAGGCCGGATCATAGAACAGCGTCTTGACCCCGAGCCTGGTCAATAGGCCTTGCGCAAAGGTGCGTGCTGGCCCGTACACCGAGTCTGGCATCAGGATTTCGTCACCGGGTTTGATGAAGGCGAGGATCGCAGCGGTGATCGCCAACAAACCCGACGGCATGATCGCGGCGCGG
Source organism: Burkholderiales bacterium (assembly GCA_031415535.1). Taxonomy (GTDB): domain Bacteria; phylum Pseudomonadota; class Gammaproteobacteria; order Burkholderiales; family Burkholderiaceae_E; genus JANLTP01. The sequence goes on from JANORY010000947.1 coordinate 1,545, forward strand.
CAATCATGGCCACGGCCTTCGATCGCGGCCAAGGCGTCCATCAGCGCGTAGGTCGTCGGTGTACCTGAGGTACCGTAACTGCTGGCGTGCAGTTCACCAATAACACCGGCCGCCCCGATCCGGTCGGCATCATCCAGCGTGTCGAACAGCACGGTGGAGGCCCGATAGACTGGCACGTTGGCGATCTTGATTGGTGTATCGAAGTGGCGGGAAGTGTCGACCAGCCGGGTACCAAGACCAACATCCGGTGCAGCCGTGCGCTTGTTATTCGGATCTGTATCAGACGACATCAAGTAACCTCAAGACAAACCAGCCGATGCGGGAATCCTGACGCCGGCAATCAGTTCAAACAATCAGTCGAGCAGATCGGGTTGCTCTTTGACAATGCGCGCGTACAGCGGTTGAAATTGGAACCAGCCCGAAAAGGGAGATCCGACAATGCCGAATGCCTGTTCGGCAGATTCTTTTCTGATTTGTTTGGGCGGCTCGCCGGTACGAGCGGCGGCGGCTTCGGCCATCAGTTGCACCTGGCAGGAGCGCTCCATCGTGATGAACCACCAAGCCGCCTCATCGACGGTTTGGCCCACCGTAAGTAGTCCGTGGTTCTGAAGGATTACGGCTTTGTGAGTGCCGAGCGCGGCGGCGATCCGATCACCCTCGTCCAGATCAAGCACTACCCCGCCAAAGTCCTGATACACCGAATGATCGTTGTAGAACGCGCAGACATCCTGGGTGATCGGGTCAAGCGGTCGCCCCAGGGTCGACCAGGTACGGCCATAGGTCGAGTGTGAATGAGCGGCACCGACCGCGTCCGGGCGTGCCCGATGCACCCGCGAGTGAATCGCAAACGCCGCCTTGTTGACTGGGTGCTCACCTTCGACGACCTTACCTTCATGGTCGCAGCGAATCATATTCGAGACCTTGACCTGACTGAAATGAACGCCGAAGGGGTTCACCCAGAAGGTGTCGGTGTGCTCCGGATCTCGGGCGGTGATGTGCCCGGCCACGCCCTCGTCAAAACCGAATTTCGAGAACAGTCGAAAGGCAGCCGCCAAGCGGCGTTTGCGATGGACCCGTTCTTCACTGAGGCTGGCAAATTTAGGCGGCTGGGGCAACGCAGCTTGATCGGCGGGATCAGCCGGATCGGAGCGATGCAGGATGGATTTATCCGGAGCATTCATGTTGAAACCTCTGGGGTTGAAAAATAAGTGGGCAAACCGGCCACTCCCGTAACATTAACCGAAGTTCTGAGTTCAGTCTGTAAATTGGAGGATTCTGATGCATGAGCTGCACGGCTACAGTACCCACCTGGACCTTGTTTTAGGTTCCTTGCGTCGGTTCAAGCATCGCGTTGCCTTCAAGCAGGACCACCTTGAGTACACCTACGCACAGATGGCTGACTTGCTGGCCCGATGGGTCCAGGTGTTTCACCAGTTAGGGGTACGACCCGGTGATGGTTTTGGCCTGCTGTCGCCGAACCGCCCCGAGGTCTGGTTGGGTCAGACGGCACCGGCGCTGGCCGGTGGGCGCTATACCGCGTTGCATCCGATGGGTTCGCTGGAAGACCATCTTTATATGTGCCAGGAGGCGGAGCTACGATTTTTGCTGGTTGACCCGGCATACGCCGCACGTGCCAGCGAGCTATTAGACAAATCTGGCACGCTTGAGCATGTACTTACATTTGGCCCGGCAGCAGTAGGAAAAGATATTATTGCATTAGCGAGTGCCTGCCATTCCGCCAAGCTTCCCAATACCGCCGGACAGGTCGATCAACTGAGCTGGCTCCTTTATACCGGCGGTACCACTGGGGTTCCGAAAGCAGCCATGCTCACAGAGCGTGCGCTTACTTGTATGGCAACCAGCGTATCGCTTGGCTGGGATTTACCCAAAGACCTCAGATATCTGGCAGTAGCACCCATTTCTCATGCGGCCGGCATGATGATCACGCCGACCCTGATGCAAGGTGGCACGATCATTCTGCAAAAAGGCTGGGATCCGCAACGCTGGCTCGACACCCTGGTTAAAGAGCGAGCAACCACTTCTCTTCTGGTGCCCACCATGATTTATTCACTTCTGGATTCGTCGGGCCTGAATGGCGCTGATCTGAGC
>JANORY010000948.1:0-4681 GCA_031415535.1 Burkholderiales bacterium
TGGGTCGCAACCTCGGCCAGTTGATGCGCTTCATCAAAGATAACGGCTGATACCTCGGGCAACAACTCAGCAATGCCCTCGTCGCGCAGCGCCAGATCGGCGCAAAACAGGTGATGGTTAACCACCACCAGGTCGGCCTGCTGCGCGTTCTGGCGCGCCTTGACGACAAAACAGCGGCCGTGATCGGGGCATTCCGAACCGAGGCAATTTTCGCGCGTCGAGATCGCTTGTGACCAGGCCGGGGCGTCTTCGGCAACCAGCGGCAAAGCGCTGCGATCGCCCGATCGGGATATCTTTGAGAACTGCTCGATGCGCTTCAGATCGGCAATGTCGGCTCGGCTGGAGAAGCGGCCATCGAGCAGGTTGCGCGCCAGATGGTAATGGCACACGTAGTTGCTGCGTCCCTTTAGCAATGCAACCGACGCGGCCACGCCCAGTGCGGCGCGAACTTGCGGAAGATCACGGTCAAAAAGCTGATCCTGCAAGTTGCGGGTACCCGTGGCTATCAGCACCTTGCCAGCGGTCAAGAGGGCCGGAATCAAATATGCGAAGGTTTTACCGGTGCCTGTACCGGCCTCGGCCACCAGCAGGCCGCTGCTGGCAATCGCGTCGGCCACCGACGTTGCCAACTCTTGCTGGGCCAGCCGCGGCACAAAATGCGGATTGGCCCGAGCCAGCGCACCACCGGCGCTGAGCGCTTCGACGACTCGCTGGTGCATCAGGCCGGAATGTCCGGAACCAACTGCATTTGCAACAGGAAAATAGTGTCCTTGATCTGCAATTTACGCTTCTTCAGGCGCCGCAATTGCAGTTCATCAAAACTGCCGGGATCAACCACCAGGCCAATCATGGCGTCAAGTCCCCGGTGCTCCAATTGCAGCTCGGCAATTCTGCGCTTGATGTTTTCCTCGTCGGACATGGTTGAGTGCTCAGCATTGCCAGATGAACGGTAGCGGGACGGCAGTTTCATCATGAAATAATAGTTCACATGACGCACGCCGTTCAATCGTCCGCACGGATTACCACCGCCGGACTGGTTTTTACGGGCTTTGCTGCACAGGACCAGGGTGATCGTTCTGAGCAGCAAGACCGTATCGCCATTCTAACCAGCCCGAATGCGCCCGGCTGCGCCTTCGGCGTTCTGGCCGACGGCATGGGCGGGAAAAGCGGCGGCGCGCTGGCGGCTGAAAACGTGGTCCTGACGTCAAAACTGCGTTTTGACGAGTTTTCCAGGAACGAGCCGATCGAGCCCTTCCTAAACGCGCTGGTCAGCGAAGTTCATACGATTCTTAGATTAACGGCGATGACCTCCGGGCTCGACCCGCACAGCACCTTTGCGGCGGTGCTGCTGCAACCTGACCGGGTCGATTGGTGTCATGTCGGCGACAGCCGTATTTACCACATTCGAGATCGCAAGTTGATGCATTGCACCTCGGACCATACGGTGTTTCACGAGCTGGTTCAGTTGCGGAAAATAAGTGCCGAACGGGCGCGACTGCATCCTTCAGCCAATTCGCTAGTCAACGCATTGGGTGCCGAGCGCAACCCGGTCGCCACGTTTGGCAGTTTGCCGCAGCCTCAGGCGGGCGATACGTTTCTGTTGTGCTCGGATGGACTCTGGAATTACTTTCATGCCGGTGAAATCGTATTGGTCATCGAAAGCATGCCGCTGCGCGAGGCCGCGCAAACCTTGATCAGCCGGGCCCGTGCGCGTGCCAACGGGCAAGGCGATAACTGTTCACTGATCTTGCTGAGACTGGCCGAGCCGGCAGCCAAAACGCGCGACTAGCGTCCTGCCCGGGCGCGCGCTTCGGCCAGTTTTCGGGCATGTTCAAGACGTCGCCGATTAAGTTCCGCGAGCTTTTCCTGCCGACGTTTGGCTTCAATCATGCCAGCCGCCTTCTGACGGGCTAACGAAGCGTCATGCTCGCTTAACCGGGCTTGGTGCTGCGACACCCGCTGTGCGCGTTGTTCAGCACTGCTGGTGGGCGTTGGATTGGCACCCTGCGCCGGCGGCTCGGCACTGCTTCGCGCTTCTGCGCTATTACGTTCGGTCAGGCTGGCATTGCGCAGGATCTGTCGCGCGTGGATGTCGATCGCTCCCAAGCGCGACTCAAACGCCTGTCGATCAGACTTTAACTGATCCTTACATCGGGTTACCGCCAGCCGATTTCGGCAATCATTCGTCTGAATCTGCCATTGTTCCAGATAGCCGCGCCGAGCGTCGGCGGTGGCGCTCAATGCCGCGCGCGCCCGTTCGGCATTTTGAATCGAGTCGATCGCAAAATTGTTCAAAATCTGCTCACGCTCGGCGGCCCACGCCGTTGCAGCCAGTACAAAGAATGTCCCGGCCCATAGCATCCGAGTCAGCATGAATGCCAGACCACCCGCCGCCGCTGCACGCTTGTTCTTCACCGCGATTCAACTAATACGCGTGGCAACGGTTCTGCGCGGTGCTGCCAGGTACACCTTCGATTGCATTTCAAGCATCCGACTGACCGTACGATGAAACTCTCCCGACAGGGCACCCGCCAGATACAGTTCCTCAGGCAGGCATTCGGCGGAAACCACCAATTTAATGCTCTGATCGTAGAACACATCGATCAGCCATACAAATCGCCGCGCTTCAGACGACATGGCGGCGCTCATTTTCGGCACATCGGACAAAAACACGGTATGAAAGCGGCTGGCAATTTCAAGGTAGTCGATCTGCGATCTTGGCCCGCCGCATAATGTGCCAAAGTCGAACCAGATGACACCACCAGCGCGCCTTTGCACGGCAAGCTTCCGAAGGGCAACAACAATTTCACGGCCTTCGTCTTGCCCGCCCGCCAACACATCAAAGGCGCTGTGCAAGGCCCGCACGGCCGGCTCGCCGAGCGGGGTGTGGTAGACCTGGACCAGCTCCATCGCGCGGCGACGGTAGTCGACACCGCCATCAACCGGTACAACATCGACGTTTTCCTTGATCAACTGAATCGCCGGTTGGACGCGGTCGCGGTGCAGGCCGTCCGGGTACAGATCGTCAGGCCGATAATTCGACGTCATAACAAAGGTTGTACCGTTGGCGAACAGCGCCCGCATCAAGCGTTCGAGAATCATCGCATCGGCAATATCCGAAACGTGAAACTCGTCAAAACAAATCAGGCGATAACGCCGGGCAATCCGCCGCGCCGCCTCATCGAGCGGATCGACCTGGCCCTTTAGCTCATCGAGCTCGCGATGAACCGCGCGCATGAACTCATGAAAATGGATGCGCAGCTTACGCTTGACCGGAATGGCCGCGTAAAAACAATCCATCAGAAAACTCTTGCCGCGGCCGACACCGCCATGCAGCCAAATACCGCGCGGAACATCAGGCCGATTGACCAGGCGCTTGAGACGGTTGGAGCGGCGCGCGCGAAACTCGACGAATTCGTCGTGCATGAGTTGTAGACGTTGCGCGGCGCGTTCCTGCTCAGCGTCGGCCGTGTAGCCGCGCCGACTCAGCGCGTCCCGGTAGGCAGCCAGAACACTCAAGCGTTCAGGGCGCGTTTGTCCACTGCCAACGACGCTTCACGCATGACTTCTGACAGGGAGGGATGCGGATGGCAGATCCGCGCAATATCTTCCGAGGCCGCGCGAAACTCCATCGCAACCACGGCCTCGGCAATCAGATCGGAGGCACTGGTCGCCACAATATGTACGCCGAGAATTTCATCGCTCACCGCATCCGCCAAAACCTTCACAAAGCCTTCGGCGTTGTTCAAGCCAAGCGCACGGCCATTGGCAGCAAACGGAAACTGGCCCGCCTTGTAGACTCGACCTTCGGCCTTGAGCTGGCGTTCGGTCTTGCCAACCCAAGCAATTTCAGGCGAGGTATAAATGACCCACGGAATACAGTTGTAATCAATATGCGGCTTCTGACCGGCCAACAGTTCGGCCACCATGACGCCTTCATCTTCGCCCTTGTGCGCCAGCATCGGACCGCGAACCACATCGCCGATAGCATAAATTCCGGCGGCTCGCGTCTGGCAATGATCATCAACCTCAATGAAGCCACGTTCGTTGACAGCCACCCCGACCGATTCAAGTCCGAGGCCGTCAGTATTTGGCACGCGGCCGACCGACACAATCAAGCGATCACAATCAAGCGATTGTGTTGCATCGGCACTGTCCTGGTACTGCACGTGCACCGCAGAATCAGATGCGCTGATCGCGCCGATCTTCACACCGAACTCGATCTTCAAGCCCTGCTTGGTGAATATCTTCCAGGCTTCTTTGGCGACGCCTTCATCGCAGGCACCCAGGAACTCGGGCAAGGCTTCTAGAATGGTGACCTGAGCGCCCAGACGACGCCAGACTGAACCAAGCTCAAGGCCAATAACGCCAGCGCCAATCACGGTGAGCTTCTTCGGTACCGCGTCGAACGCCAGAGCACCTTCGTTATCGCAAATCAGATGGTTGTCAACCGTCACACCGGGCAAATGACGCGCCTTCGATCCGGTCGCAATAATCACGAAGCGAGCCTGCGCCTGCGTGACGCCCGCCGCAGATTTAACCTCGATCTAATAATCGTCCTCGACCTTGCCCTGCAAGGTGGCGTGGCCCTTTAGCCAGGTGATTTTGTTCTTTCGAAACAGGATCTCGATACCTTTGGTCTTCTTGCCGACGATGTTTTCCTTGCGCGACTGCATCTTCT
>JANORY010000949.1:0-8619 GCA_031415535.1 Burkholderiales bacterium
GCTGCGTTGTGACCGGGCGCGGGCGGTAATTGGCGCTGATATAAGCAATGCGCAAATGGCCGATTGTTTTAGTCGGCTTGGATTAAGCTTTGAGCAGTTCCCGGACCGTTTAGTCGTTCAGCCACCGAGCTATCGATTTGATCTTGAAATTGAAGAAGATTTGATCGAAGAGGTGGTGCGTATCTGGGGGTTCGAGCGCCTGCCGGTTCGAGCCCCGATTGCCAGCATCCAAATGATGCCCAGTCCAGAGGCGCACCGCAGCCACTTGAGCATAAAACGGCAAGTGGCTGCGCGCGATTACCAAGAGGTGATCAATTACAGCTTTGTCGACGCGACGCTCGATCTGAGTCTCAGCGGCCAGCCGCCGATCAAGTTGCGCAATCCGATCGCCGCACCGATGAGCGTCATGCGCACGACCTTGTTTACGTCGTTGCTGCAAACACTGACCCATAACTTGAATCGTAAAGCTCATCGGGTTCGGGTGTTCGAACTCGGTCGCGCCTATTGGCATGATCCACAGGTAATGGCCGGCCCGCTCAGCGTTCAAGGCATTGCCCAGCCGTGGCGACTGGCGCTACTTTCCTACGGGCCGATCGCGGCAGAGCAATGGGGCCTGGCCGAACGACCTGGTGACTTCTTCGATCTGAAAGGTGATCTTGAGGTTCTGCTGTCCGGCCTCGACGTTCGATTTGAAGCTTGCAGGTCGGCGAACCTGCATCCGGCCCTGCACCCTGGCCGTAGTGCCATCATCTGGTTGGCGGATCAGCGCATCGGTGTGCTTGGAAGCCTACATCCGGCGATCCAGCAAAAACTCGATCTGCCACACGCACCCTTGCTGGCGGAACTGGATGTGGCACCTTTGACGGCACCGGCGATCCCGGTGTTCAGCGAATTTTCACGTTTTCCGGTCGTCATCCGCGATCTTGCCTTTGTCGTCGCTGACTCGATCAGCGTCGCTCAAGTGTTCACTGAAATCGACGCTGTGATCGCTGCAACACCTGTTGCGCGGCTGGTAAGGAATGTTAAGCTTTTCGACGAATATCGCGGTAAGGGATTGGAATATAAGGAAAAAAGTCTTGCGTTCAGGTTTTGGATGCAAGATACTGAGCGCACTTTGAGCGATGCAGAAGTAGCGCAGGTGCTGGCTGAAATCAGCACTAGGGTGACCGAAAAGTTGGCCGCCCGTCTGCGCACCTAAGGCGAAGCCGGCGATTAGATGAACTTATCAATGATGATTCGTGAGACCAGTCTGGAGACGCAATCGGCGCAAGATGAATCCATGACGACGGCTGACCCGGGTCTCGGTATTGAGGCCGATCCAGACCTGGGGTTCACGTTGACCAAGGCTGAGTTGGCCGAAATGCTGTTCGATCAGGTGGGATTGAACAAGCGCGAATCAAAAGATATGGTGGAAACGTTTTTCGATGAAATCCGGGGGGCGCTCGAGCGTGGCGAAAGCGTGAAGCTGTCTGGATTCGGCAATTTTCAGTTGCGTGACAAGCCGCAGCGTCCTGGCAGAAATCCGAAGACCGGTGAGGAGATTCCGATCTCGGCGCGACGCGTCGTCACCTTTCATGCGAGTCAAAAACTCAAGGCCTTGATCGAAGGCGATCAAGCGGATGAAGACTGACCCCGATGACACTAGCCAGCCCTAAGGGCGAACCAAAAACCGTCCTGCCGCCGATCCCGGCCAAGCGTTATTTCACCATCGGCGAAGTCAGTGAACTGTGTGGTGTCAAGCCGCATGTGTTGCGCTACTGGGAGCAGGAGTTCACGCAACTGCGGCCGATGAAGCGGCGTGGCAATCGCCGCTACTATCAACACCACGAAGTATTGCTGGTCCGGCGCATTCGCGAATTGTTGTATGAACAAGGCTTCACCATCTCGGGCGCTCGTAACCGGCTCGGCGAGGTCTCACACAACGGCAAAATCAAGGACCCGGAAGCGCAGTCAGCCATCGAGGAAATTCGCGAATTGTCCTCCGCTGATGTCACCTCGATTCGCGACGATTTGCTGAAATCACTCGAGTTGCTGCGGCCGGCCTGAGGCCACCACTGGTACAATCACGAACTTCGGGGCGTAGCGCAGCCTGGTAGCGCACTTGCATGGGGTGCAAGGGGTCGCGAGTTCGAATCCCGCCGTCCCGACCAAAATTTCAACCACTGGTACTTAGTCTGTTGTACCACTTCGCTTTTTTCCAAATCCCCCGGAATCCTGCGAAGCCTTTCCTTGTATCCTTGCACACTGTAAGGTTTGTGCCAATTGCGCGTCCTAATGGGGCGCGGATTGCCCGAGCTTGCCGCTCGACGGACCTCTGTTTCGCATACAAGGAAGACCGCATTGAATCTAAAAAAAGTCGGTTTGCTCGCGCTGGTTGTGTTGCTGATCGGTGCCTTTTTCTTCTTTGACCTCGGCAGATTTTTTACCCTGGAGTCCATCAAGTCCCGCCAGACTGAAGTGCAGGCCTTGTTCGCCGCGCGGCCGTTTTATGTCGCCGCCGTCTACTTCGGAATTTATGTATTGATGGCCGCGCTGGCCTTGCCCGGTGCCGCTTTGCTGACCTTGCTCGCCGGTGCCATCTTTGGCCTGTTGTGGGGCACTATTATTGTCTCGTTCGCGTCGAGCATCGGTGCCACCGTCGCCTTCCTGGGTTCACGTTTTCTGGCTGGCAATTACGTGCAGTCAAAGTTCGGCGATCGGCTGGCGGCGATTAATCGCGGCATCGACAAGGACGGTGCGTTTTATCTGTTCACCTTGCGTCTGGTGCCGGTGTTTCCGTTCTTCGCGGTCAATCTGTTGATGGGTCTGACCAGGATCAAGACCAAAACATTTTATTGGGCCAGTCAACTGGGCATGTTGGCCGGTACGCTGGTCTATGTGAATGTTGGTACCCAACTGGGGCAATTGACGTCGCTGAAGGGCATTCTGAGTCCGACCTTAATCGCGTCTTTTGTGCTGCTGGCGATCCTGCCGTTGATCGCCAAGAAAATCATCGATTGGCTGCAAGCGCGCAAGGTCTACGCACGCTGGACTCGGCCGGCCCAATACGAACAAAACATGGTGGTGATCGGTGCCGGCAGTGGTGGCCTGGTCAGCGCCTTGATCGCGGCCGCCGTCAAGGCCAAGGTCACCTTGATCGAGCGCCATAAAATGGGTGGCGACTGCTTGAACACCGGTTGTGTGCCATCGAAGGCGCTGATCAAGACCGCGAAGCTGTTGCATCAGGCGGCGCACAGCGAGTCCTACGGTATCAAGTCGATGAAGGTCGAGTTCAACTTTGCCGACGCCATGGAGCGGGTCCAACGTGTGGTCAAGGCGATTGAGCCTCATGATTCGCCGGAGCGCTTCACCGGATTGGGTGTCGAGTGCGTTGCCGGCAGTGCCAAAATCAAGTCGCCCTGGGAAGTTGAAGTCAGCTTGACCGATCACACGGGCAAAGTGACTGGAACGCGAACCATCACTACCCGCAACATTGTCATTGCCACCGGTGCGCGTCCCTTGATGCCGCCGATTCCCGGCATTCAGGAGGTTGCACCGCTGACCTCAGACACCCTTTGGGGCTTGCGCGATTTACCGAAGCGCTTGCTGGTACTGGGTGGCGGTCCAATCGGTGCCGAGTTGACGCAAGCATTCGCGCGTTTTGGCTCAAAGGTGACCCTGGTCGAAATGGCACCGCGCCTGATGGTGCGCGAAGACCCGGAAGTGTCCGAGCTGGTCATGCAGGCGTTCAAGAAAGACGGCATTGACGTTCGGGTCAACCATAAGGCCTTGCGCTTTGAAGTCGTCAACGGCCAGAAAGTGCTGATTGCGGAAGCGGCCGGTGCCGAGGTTCGGATTGAATTCGACGTAATGATCTGCGCACTGGGCCGCGCCGCCAATGTGGCCGGCTTCGGCCTGGAAGAATTGCAGATTCCGCTGACCAAGACCAAAACCGTTGAGGTCAACGACTTTCTGCAAACCAACTACCCGAACATTTACGCGGTGGGGGACGTCGCAGGCCCCTACCAATTTACCCATACGGCTGCGCACATGGCCTGGTCGGCGGCGGTCAATGCTTTGTTCGGTCGCTTCAAGAAATTTCGGATCGATTACTCGGTTGTACCGTGGTGTACCTTTACCGATCCCGAAGTGGCACGGGTCGGTTTGAGCGAAACCGAGGCCAAGCAAAAAGGTGTCGCCTACGAGGTAACCCGATTCGAGATCGAGGAACTCGATCGAGCGATCGCCGATGAAGCCGCCTACGGATTTATCAAGGTGCTTACGGTACCCGGCAAGGACAAGATTCTCGGTGTCACAATCGTCGGTGAACATGCCGGCGATTTGATCGTGGAGTATGTTGTCGCCATGAAGCACGGCTTTGGTTTGAACAAGATTCTCGGCACCATTCACATTTACCCGACCCTCGCCGAGTCGAACAAGTATGCCGCCAGCGAATGGAAAAAAGCCCATGCACCGAAGAAATTGCTCGAATGGGTACGGCGCTTTCACGCCTGGGAATTGGGTAGTTAAGGGCGCTGCGGGCAGCCAGAAGTTATTCAGTGCCCGGCGTAAACCGCAGTGCAGCGCGAATCGTTACAGAACTAAGGCAATGATGGAGTCAAGAAATATGGAATCAAGCTCAAAAACAATCGCCTCAACTGGGTGGCTGCGGGGAATCCTCGGCGTGGGGCTGACGATGCTGAGCTTATTTTGCGCCCCGAGCGTCTTCGCGCTCGATCAGAACTACGCTGCGCTCGATGCCTTGTTCAAGAAACACGTTGCCTGGAATGCCGCAGGGGTTGCCTCAACCGTTAATTACAAAGGTTTCCTGGCCGATCGCGCCGAACTGAAGAAAGTGCTCGATGAACTATCGGCCGTCAGCAAGGCTGAATACGGTGCGATGAAGCGCGACGAAAAGTTGGCTTTTTTGATCAACACCTATAACGCCTACACCGTCGAATTGATTCTCACCAAGTACCCAGATTTGAAATCGATCAAGGATCTCGGCTCGTTCACGCAATCGCCCTGGAAAAAGCAGTTCTTCAAATTGCTCGGCGACGACAAGGGGCTGGATAATGTCGAACACGACATGATCCGTGCGGCAGGTGCGTTTGATGAGCCGCGGATTCATTTCGCGGTGGTCTGTGCATCGATCGGTTGCCCGGCACTGCGCCCGGAAGCGACGACGGCCGCTAAATTGGAGGCGCAACTCGAGGACGGTGCCAAGCGGTTTCTGAAGGACAAGAACCGCAATCGCTTCAATAAACAGTCCGGCAAACTCGAAGTCTCGAAGATCTTCGATTGGTACAAAGGTGATTTCGAAAAAGGTCACAAGGGCATCACCTCGCGCGAAGTGTTTTTCGGCAAGTATGCTGATTTACTGAGCGATGACCCGGCCGCGCAGCAACTGATCAAGGACGGCAAGGTCAGCATCAGTCATCTGGATTACGATTGGAATCTGAACGATCGCAAGTAAGCCGACCGCAGCGAATCAGTGTCATTATCCCGGCGCTCAATGAATCGGCGCTGCTTGAACGCTGCCTGATTCGCCCGCTCTCGCAGGCCTCCGAGGTTATTGTGGTCGACGGTGGCAGTCAGGACGCGACCACGAGTCTTGCCGGGCAGGCCGGTGCCCGAGTAATCCACGCGCCGCGCGGCCGTGCCCACCAAATGAATGCCGGTGCGTCGGCCGCACACACCGATCTGCTGCTCTTTCTGCACGCCGATACCGAGCTGCCGCCGACCTGGTCCGAACAGATTGTAGAAGCTCTGTGGCAGGGTGCCAGTTGGGGGCGTTTTGACGTCAGGCTGGATTCATCGCGCGCCTCGATTCGACTGGTCGGCTTCATGATGAATTGGCGCTCGCGACTCAGCGGTATCGCCACCGGTGATCAGGCAATTTTTGTAAGCCGCGCCCTGTGGTTGCGCGCCGGCGGTTTTGCACCGATCGCGTTGATGGAGGACATCGAGTTGTGCCGCCGTCTGAAACGCCTGGGTGGCGCACCGGCTTGTTTGCGTGCGCAGGTCACCGTGTCGGCGCGACGCTGGCAACAGCGCGGGGTGCTCAAAACCATCTTGCAGATGTGGCGGCTTCGGGCGCTTTATTTTCTCGGCGCTTCGCCGACCTATCTGCATCGCCTTTACTACGGCTCGGTGCCTGAAGTGACTCCGAAATCGCGATGAAGTTGATCGTCTATGCCCGAGTGCCTGAATTAGGCAAGGTAAAAACGCGATTGGCGGCGAGCATGGGCGACGCTGCGGCGCTGGACGCTTATCGATCTCTGCTTGAACACGCACTTCAGCAGACATCGGGGCTTGCGGGTATCTCCAAAGAGTTGTGTCTGGCCGGCATTGACGATACCGGCGAATGTGCCGAATTGAGTCAACGCCACGGTTTGCGTTTGAGTCAGCAAGCGGTGGGTGATCTCGGTGCGCGAATGGGCGAGTCGTTTCGCACCGCCCTCAAGCACCATGCGCGCGTGGTGTTGATCGGCTCGGATTGCCCGCTTCTGGATGAGGTCAGAATTCGCTGGGCTTTTGCAGCTTTGGAACATCACGCAGCGGCGTTTGTGCCGGTTGAAGATGGCGGTTATTCATTAATCGGTCTGAGCCGTTGGGTGCCGGAACTCTTTGAAGATGTGGCCTGGAGCACCAGCGCGGTGATGCAGGCCAGCCGCGCAAAGCTCGCTCAATTGCAATTGGGCTGGAGCGAGTCCGAAGTGCTGTGGGATGTCGACGAGCCGGGTGACTGGCTGCGCTGGCAGCAGTTAAAGCGCTTCGGCCTTGGCAAGCTCGCGCAGTGAGGCCAGGCTTGGCAGCTTCTCGAACATGTCGGCAATCGGAATCGCCGAGCTGACCAGTTCACCCTGCAGATACTCCACGCCCAGGCTCAGCAGGCGATCGTAGATTTCCTGGTTGTGCACATGTTCAGCAACCGTTTTGACGTTCAGGCGACGCGCCACGCGAATCGTCGACAGCACAATCTCTTCGTCGATTGGATTATTCATCAGGTTACGAATAAATGAGCCATCGATCTTCAGATAATCCAGCGGGAAACGCTTCAGGTATTCGAAGGTCGCCAGTCCCGTTCCAAAATCATCGAGGGCAATGCCGAAGCCGTCGCTCTTTAAATCTTCAACCAGCCGGGAGGCTGCCGCCGGATTTCGGATCGCTTCACTTTCGGTAATTTCAAAGACAATCTTGTCAGAAGGAATGCCGAAAATGGTCCGCTGTTCACGGACATAGCCGGCGAAGGTACCGTCACTCATCGTCATGCCCGACAGATTGATCGAGCATTTATGGGTACGGGCCAAAGCCTCCGGATTAAGCGCCAGAAACGAAAACACGCTGCGCACCACACCGCGATCGAGCGCAACGGTCATTTGTGCCTGCATGGCCAGGGGCAGGAACTCCGGTGGCCGGATCATCACACCATCGCGGTCGCGTAAGCGCGTCAGCACTTCATAAGAGATCGAGCCATCGCGTGCGTCCGGGTCAACGATGGTCTGGGCATGTACCTCGAAGCGTTCCTCGCGAATCGCCTCGCGGATATGTTCCATCTTGCTTTGATGCGAGCGTCGTGCGTCAATCGTGGTCTGCGACAACGGCTCGACGAACAGTTGCGGGTCGCGCACGCTGGCGGCAATCGCCATCGCGTCCGACAGCGACATCATGCAATCTTCGCTGTTGATCAGCACGTGTTTATCGATGAAGAGGCCAGCGACGCAGGCTTGCAGTCGCAAGCTGCCATGCTCGATTCTGAACACCTGGCCGTTTAGTTGCGAATAAAGTTCGCGGCAGATCGTGCGGACCTGTGCCACGGTGTCGGCCTGGATCAGCAAGATATAGCGGCCCGACGACAGCCGTGCGCCAATCTGTGCGCCGGGTTGGCGCAAAATCAATGCCGCTGCTGTTTGCTCCAGTTGCAGGGCCGGCATCGGGCCGCACAGATCACTGAGCGCGTCAAAGTTGCTGAAGTGAACGCCGATCAGACCGTAGTGGGTACGCGTGGGTGCCGCCAGCCGATCGCTAAACTCAGCCAGCAAGCCGCGATCGTTGAGTAAGCCGGTACTCATGTCCTGACGCGACTGTCGCGCCACCCGGATCAACGCAATACGGCGATCGGTCGCGACCGCCTGCAATATCAGCCCGACCATGACCGCGCACAGCACAATGACCGCTGCGTCCATGGTGCGAATAAAATTATCGGGTGCCAATCGTGCGACATAAGCGCTGGCCGCCAAAAGCGGTGTTGCGGTCGCCAGCACCGTCCAGGCCGTGACCCTCTCGGTCATGCGCACCGAGGTCCAGGACACCAGCGGAAAATAAAAGTAAAGCAGGGCGCGTGCGTACGTGGTCTGGCCGGCATCGCCAATCAGGATAATGGCCAGTGACAGCACGACTGCCATCAGCAGTGACGAGGGATCAACCCAGCGAATGTCCGATGCGGGTTCTGGTGTTTCGCTTTGGGTTTTGATGCTGGCCAGAATAACTGGCGTGAGCATCAGCATGCCCAACGCGTCAAGCAACCACCAGGCAACAAAGGCGTGCGCAGATCCCGTCCGATCCACCAGACCCGTGACGCTCAGGGCTGACGAGGCAAAGATCGCATCCAGCGGGGTCGCCAAAAGACCAACCACC
>JANORY010000950.1:0-2158 GCA_031415535.1 Burkholderiales bacterium
CGTTAGTACGCGCTCGACGTCGTTTGCGGTTTGTCGCGGTTTGTCGCGATTGGAGCAATGCGATCGGAGTACTGTCGTGCAGGCACCATCGGGCACGACATGCCGAAGTAGAGGTTGGTATCGACGAAGTAGCAGTCAAAAGTGGGTTCAGTGGCCAGAGTTGGTTGCGTCGGAATTGCTGAATAGGTATTTGCTTTCTTGTAGCGAGAAACGCCCGCCGGTACCATGCGCTTGAATTCAGCGCTTTGTAACGAAGAGCAGTGCGAAGTCAGTGGCAGGCGGGGATTCGTGATCGACAGGTGAGTTACCGAGTCGTACAGGTTCTTACCCTGTAGGGGACGATCGCAGTAATTTGTAGTAGCGTGAGTTTGCGAAGTGGGTACCGGTTGACGACAATGGCAGCGGTTTCAGTTTGTTTGGCCCTGTGACAGTCGTGCCATGGCGAGGGCGCAGGTGCCCTGAATCTGGGGCAGGTGCCATGCCAAGAAGTGCGATGCAACGGCGTTGCCCGTCCGAGAAACGAATTCGCAACGAAAAGTCGCCCGGCGCTGAATTGAGCGGACCAAAGGAAAGTTATTCGATGATGAGGAAAGGGGACACGCAAGGAACAACCGGGAGGCGAGTTTGTCGAGGCGGCGTATTTGAGTTGCGTAGTCAGCTCACCTGTACTAACTTGACTTTGCAACGTACACCACGGCGTTCAGCAATGAGTCTACGATCAAGGGCGTGCCGCCGTGGCGACGCTGAAATAGGGCGTTAGTACGCGCTCGACGTCGTTGGTAGCTTGCGACGATTCGAGCCATGAGATCGGAGTACTGTCGTGCTGGCGCAATCGGGCACGACATGTCAAAGTAGGTGTTGGTACCGACGACGGAGCGCCGAGAAGTGGGTTCAGTGGCCAGGGTTGGTTCGGTCGGAGTTGCTGAATGGGCATTTGCTTTCTTGTAGCGAGAAACGCTCGCCGGTGATTTGCGATTGAGATCGGCGCTTTGTAACGAAGTGACATGCGAAGTCAGTGGCAACCGAGGATTCGTGATCGACAGGTGAATGACCGAGTCGGGCAGGTTCTTACCCTGTTGGTCACGATAGCAGTTATTTTTGGCAGTGTGAGTTTGCGAAGTGGGTTTCAGGTTACGACCTCGGCAGCGGTTTCAGTTTGTTTGGCCCTGTGACGGTCGTGCAACGGCGAGGGTAGGTGCCCTGAATTTGGGGTAGGTGCTTTGCACAGAAGTGCGCTGCCAAGGCGTTGCCCGCTCGGGAAGCGAATCCGCAACCCAGAGTCACCAGGCGCTGCGTTGAGCGGACCAAAGGAGAGTAACTCGATGGGCAGCAAAGCGATACGCAAGGAACTACCGGGAGGCGAGTTTGTAGAGTCAAAGTATTTGCGTTGCGCAGTCAGCTCACGTGTACTAACTTATTGCTGGAGCGGACTGGCGCTTGAAGTTGTTCAGTTCGGCGATCACCGTGCCGCCGCCGCTCAGCTAGGGCGTTAGCCTATTTCGAGCGCTCGTCGAAGCATTGCGATATAACTACGTTGTAGTTAGAATACTGCAATGTCAGAAGTGCGATTCACGTGGGACAAAGCCAAAGCTGCCGCGAACCTGAGAAAGCATAACGTCTCGTTTGAAGAGGCGAAAACTGTATTTTCAGATGAACGAGCGAGGTTGATCGACGATCCAGATCATTCCGTCGGCGAAGAGCGATTCGTTTTACTTGGTTTGAGCGCTTCGTTGAAGGTTTTGCTGGTTTGCCACTGCTATCGCCAATCGGGGCAAGTCATTCAAATTATTACCGCTAGAAAGGCTTCGCGTAACGAGGCGAAGTCGTATGGAAGGTGAAAGCTATGCGAAAAGAGTATGACTTCTCGAAGTCCCGCAAGAACCCCTATGCCGCTCAGCTTAAGAAGCAAATCACGATTCGGCTCGACGAGGGTAGCATTGAGTATTTCAAGAGTGTGTCGGAAGAAGTCGGGATACCGTATCAAAGCCTAATCAACATTTACCTACGTGAGTGTGCGGCGACGAATCGGAAGCTTGAACTCAAGTGGCGCTAAGGCGGCGCCAGTCTGAGCGGATTTTTACTTTCTCCCCGACTCGAGCAAGGCTAACTTGAAGTTCGACACTGACAAATTTCAAGGGCCGGCGATGGAAAAGCAAGC
>JANORY010000951.1:0-4673 GCA_031415535.1 Burkholderiales bacterium
CATGCCAACGTGCCTGGTTACCAGCCATGGTGCCGCCAATCGCACAGTCAATGTTTCTCGACGCCAACGCTGCACGGACCTCGGCCAGCGTAATTCGGCTTGCCGTGCCGCCCAGTGACTCGATCAATGCCGCCTGCTGCGCGGCAGCGACACGCACCTTGCGGCCCTTCAAATCGGCCAGTCGCTTGAATTCATTACGGCAATAAAGCGTCTGCGCCTGAACCCCGGCCAGTGCCAGCAGGCGCAATCCAAACTTTTCCCGCAATAAGGTTCGGGTACGCTCTCGATAGGCGTCGGCGACCACCCGCGCACTGGGCACATCCAGCGCCAAGCCGGTCAAATCGGCCAGATCGAGCCAGGGCTCGGCCACCGACAATTGGGCGGCTCCGAGTACCGCCAACCCTGCCTTGCCACTAACCGCACGGTCGAACAACTCCCGGCCATTCGAATCGGCTGCGCTGGCTGCGCGCAACTCGATTCGCAGCGCACCCAAACCTTTTTCGGCAAGCAAGCGATTGACAAACGGCTCTTCAAGTGCCCGAAACGCCAGCGATTCGGCTGGCGAGCCAACGAAGCCAAGCGACTGTGCTGGCGACTGGGATTGAGCCTGAAGACTCCAACCGCAAAAAAACGCAAGCGAAGTGAGCAGCAAGCACAAGTTGCGCCCTGAAAGCAGCGAACCAACAGAATGAGCTGAACCGTTAGGCATTGCTTTAGTTTAACCTGCTACGATTTCTATTTAGGCAGGGACCCCGGCGGCTATGAAAACAATTGATTGGTACTTTGACTTCATTTCTCCGTATGCGTATTTGCAAAGTTACACGCTCGATGACTTTGCGATGAACGCTGTCGTGAAATGCAAGCCGATTTTGTTCGCAGGTCTGCTTAATCACTGGGGCCAGAAGGGTCCGGCCGAAATTCCGGGCAAACGGGTTTGGACCTTTGAGGACGTCAGTTGGAAGGCTCATACCCGTGGCATACCCTTGACCTTGCCGCCAGCGCACCCGTTCGTGCCGCTGCGTCTGTTGCGTCTGTGTATCCTGTTCGACAGCAAGGTCGACGTGGTTCAGCGCTTGTTCCAGTTTGTTTGGAAAGACGGCCATGTGCCAACTGATGAAATTGCCTGGGCGGAATTGCTCGAAGAGTTCCAGGTCGCGCCAGACGAACTCGACAGCCCGGAGCTCAAGCAAGCCTTACGCGATAACACCGAAGAGGCGATCGCGCGCGGCGTCTTCGGAGTACCGACCTGTGCCCTTGGCGATCGGCTGATCTGGGGGTTCGACGCCAACGATATGGTGCACGCGGCACTCGCCGATCATCCCTTTTTCGACTCTGACGCGATCAAGGCCGCTCATGCGCTGCCCGATGGCGTACACCGAACTATAAAGGCTTGAGCCCATGACCGTGAACGCGGGTATGCATGAATTTCTGGTCCAGGATCGGGTGATCTGGGGTACACCGGCCGCCGAGGCGGTGGTCGCCGAAGCGCAGCGACGCAACGCCCATCGTGTCTTTATCGTGACCAGCAAGACCTTGAACCGGACCACTGACACGGTGGCCAAAATAGCCCAGGCCTTGGGCGCGCGCCATGTTGGTACCTTTGATGAGTGTGTCGAGCATACGCCGCGCGCCAGCGTTATTGCCGCTGCCAATGCCGCCCGAGCGGTGCAGCCTGATTTGATTTTGACCTGCGGCGGTGGCACGGCGATTGATACCGTCAAAGTCATGCTGATTGTTCTGGCACATGATCTTCACCAGCCGGAACAACTTGGCGACTATCATTTAAAAATGAATCCCGATGGTTCGCGGCATGCGCCCATCATCAAGGCCCCGCCAATGCGGCAAATTGTGGTTTCGACGACCCTATCGGCGGCCGAATTCTCGAATTTTGGCGGCTGCACTGACCCGGTGCGCAAGATCAAGGATGGCTACATCGGTCGCGAGATTGGTGCCGCCAGCGTGATCCTCGATCCTGCCGTCACGGTTCACACGCCCGATTGGTTGTGGCTATCCACTGGTATTCGCGCAATCGATCATGCGGTCGAAGGTATCTGCTCGATCCAGCCGTCACCGCTGGTCGAGGCGACCGCGCTTCAAGCGCTCAAACTGTTCAGCACCTCGCTACTGCAGACTCGGCTCGCACCCAGCGACCTGTCGGCGCGACTGCAATGCCTGCAAGCCGCCTGGTTGGCCGGCATCGGAATACTGAGAGTACCGTATGGTGCCAGCCACGGTATGGGACATAGCCTCGGCGCGGTTACCGGCATGAGCCACGGCTATACATCCTGTGTCATGTTGCCGCATGTTATGCGTTGGAATCTCGACAATACCCGGGCCCAACAAGCGCAGATTGCGCAGGCCCTGGGTCGCGCTGATGGCGACGCAGCAGCAGCGGTCGCAGCACTGATTGCCAGTTTGAACTTGCCGACCCGGTTGCGCGACCTGAAGGTGCGCCAGGATCAGTTCGGGCAAATTGCCAGGGGTGCGCTGGACAATCTTTGGGTTCGAACCAACCCACGGCCGATCAGATCAATCGATGACTTGATCACTTTGCTTGAGGCAGCCTGGTAATGGGCGGATAAGCGACCCCGGCTGCGGCGCTGCCAGCGGATTCCCCGGCCGCTTTGCCGGCGGCTTTGCCGGCAACATAACCACCGGCAATTGCAGCCAGCAAGCCGTTACCGGATAAGTAGCCCGATGCGGCATTGCCGCTCACACCGCGCGCCGCGCCGCCGCCGGCATAGAGATTGTCGATGACAGCGCCGCTCAGTCGCTTGACACGCATCGACTCGTCAACCGCCAATCCGCCCTGCGTGTGAAATAGCGCACCGGTCACCTGTACCGCATAAAAAGGTGCTTGCAGCCGATGCGCTGGCACGAAGCGCCGACCGAATCGATCAACCGCGCGATCAATCGCGCCATCAACAGCATGATCGCCAGCGGCGCGAGTCATCTGTGCGAGTTCCTCATCAAGGTTGGCGGGAGCTACGCCTAACAGTCGGGCCAGCTCGACCGACGACAGCGCGGTCTTGATCGCGCCAGCCTGCAGGGCCGTCTGATAATCGGGGAACTGCAGCGCCATCTGGTGCACTCGTTCATCGTACAGATTCCAGGCGATGCCGCCGTCCTGGGCAAGCACCGCCAGCGCCGCTTCCGAGTAGCCTTGCGACTCGTCCCAAAACCGCCGGCCAAAGCGATTAAGCTGCACACCACCTTGCATAATAATTGCCCAGGTAATCAGCACACCGTGCGGATGCGCGACCGAGCCGTGGCCTTGATAGGCGGCCATGTCAGCGAATTGCAGATCGAGTGCCCTGCCCCACTGAACGGCGTCACCGCGATTACCCGCGTGACCAAAATAGAGCGCTTCGGAGATCTCGGGAATGAACTCGCGCACCATCGCTGGATTGCCGCCAAAGCCATTGCAGGCCAACACGATCTGATCGGCAAACACCGAATCGGTTGCACCGTTTGGTCGACGATAGGAAACGCCGATTGGACGCCCGTTCTGGTCGCCATTGGGTGCCCCGTTTGGGTACCCATTTGGATTCGCACCACACCCAAGCAACAGATCGGTGACCAATGTTTTGGTGAGCAATGTGATGTCACACTTTTCGGCGGCACGCCACAGCCGGTTCAGCAACGCCGTGCCGCTTCGCTCAGGTACGGTGTGCATCCGCGCTCGGCTATGTCCCGGATATAAAAATCCCTCTAACACCTCAAACTCCAGCCCATGATCGTCGGCCAGCCAATCAATGACGCCTGCAATTTCACGACAGAAGAGACTCGCCAGCACCGGGTCGGCCGAACCCTTCGCTTTCGCTTGAATATCCTCGTAGAACATTTGCGCCGAATCATCAATATCGAGCTGGCGTTGGACTCGCGTGGCCGGCGCCGGTACAAACCCGGAGGATAAGGCCGTCGAACCGCTGGCCAGCGCATCGCTCTCGAGCACCAGCACGTCGGCACCCTGCGAGCGCGCCGCAAGTGCCGCCACCACACCGCAAGCGCCGGCACCCACGATCAAGACCTGGACCTGGCTCATCGTTGTGTGTATCGAATCTCTCGCCACGGAATTAATAGAACATTGCGCTGGCAACCGCGATTCGACGAATAATCAGATTGCCCAGTTCATCCACTCGCGCGAAAAAACCTGGCTCAAGCCAGATGGTTGTGTCAGCCTGCTCAAGAATCGCCGGGCCGGACACTTCGCTGGCCACCGCCAATTCGAGCCGGGCATAAACGCTGGCTTCGTGCCAACTACCCGCGTGATAGACCCGGCACAATCGGGTCAGTGGCGGCTGAGTTCGCTGCGCATGCACGGTTGCCCCGGAAGTCGGCGCGAGCATTCGAAGATCAAATTTTGGCCGCACGCCGACCAGCGCGTAGCGCAGATTAATGATCCGTATCGCCATGCCTCGCAAGGTGCGCGAGAACGCCTGTTGATAGGCGCGCTCGAAGGCCTTGCGCAAGGCTTCTCGGCTCAGTTCATCGCGGCCAACCGCCACCGCCAGGGTATGCGTCTGACCAACATACAACATATCCAACTCGATCGACTCGATGCGGCGATCAAACGGTGCTTGTGCGGCATCAAGACGCTGCTGGCATTGCCTACTCATTGCTTCAATGTGCTGCAACAAGTCGGCTGGGTCGAGCGCATCAAGCATGATCGA
>JANORY010000952.1:0-1113 GCA_031415535.1 Burkholderiales bacterium
ATGATCTCTCTTAGTAAATCGTTTACGTTCACAGGAAACTCCTAATATGTGGGTGCTAATGCCACTCCGACAGGATCTGCATTTAGACTGGTAAGCGTGACGCTGACCCGACTTCCTTACCGCTCAGTTAATCGGCTCAGCGGAGGCTCGCCAGTCGATCAGGTAGTTGGCGATGATGCCGAAGAGGTACTCCTTCATTCTCGGCGGACTGGCTGGCCGGCTCAGCGCTTGATGACTGCCGACGATGGCCAAGTAGAACAAGGCGGCCAGTTCGGTGGCGGTTTTGGCGTCTCCCGTCAGGCGCAGGAACTTGGCTTCGAACAGGTTCATGCGCGCGCGGTCCACGTCAACCAGCATGCCAGCGACGCGGGCGTCACGTCGGCCCAGGCCGCGCAGGGCGAGCTCGAAGCGCATGTTCCCCAGATCGGCGCCGGCATGGGCCAGGGTGGTCTTGAGCAAGCAACTGGACCTGGAGCCTCACGAGTCATGCCGCAGCAAGCACCAGGCGCCCGATTTCCGTTCTCGCAGGGCGTACGCTGATCTCGACGTCATAGCCCAGGCGCGTCAGGCAATCCATCAGCTTTCGCTCCGACAGATTGGAGAAGTCGCCGCGCATCATGTCGGACACCTTGGGTTGGGTGATGCCCGTGCGCGCGGCGACTTGCTGCTGCGTCGATCCGAGCTTGCGCATGGCTTTTCTGATCTCGATCGCCAAGCCCGTCTTGATCTTGAGTTTTTCGGCATCGGGCAAGCCAAGGTCGGCGTACACATTGCCGGAATCCCATTGGATTTCAATGCCATCAATGCATCGTGTCTTCATGTCGAATTGTCAACCTTTCGGGCGATGGCTCATTTAGCGCCAGGCCGTTGCCGATGAATCAGATGCCGCGCAATGATGCCGTGCCGATACTTTTTCATATTCGGCGGGTTGCTTGGGCGAAGGTGACCGCCTACACGGCCCGATGCGCTCCACCAGTTTCGCCTTGCACCACTTCCAACACGCCTGCGCCGCCGAAGCCCTTGCGAATCTTGACCGCCGGGAGTTCGCGCAGTAGCCGATCCAGCCGGCCGGCTCCTGTACATTGAGGCTTCTGCAACCGAAGCCGCCGCTGC
>JANORY010000953.1:0-4112 GCA_031415535.1 Burkholderiales bacterium
TCAGCGGGCGAGGTCGATGCAGTGCTGGCACATGAACTCGGACACTTCAAGCACAAGCATATCGTCAAGCGCATCGGTCTAAGTTTTGTTTCGAGCCTGCTGGGCCTGGCGCTGTTGGGCTATCTGGCGCGACAGGATTGGTTTTTTAATGCCTTCGGCATCAGCGCGCAATCCAGTGACTGGCCGGCGCTGGTCCTGGTACTTTTTTTTCTTGTCCTGCCGGTCTTCACCTTTCCCTTGCAACCCTTGTTCAGCCGAATGTCCCGGCGCCATGAATTTCAGGCCGATACTTTTGCGGCCGCGCAAACCAATGCCGAAGACATGATCAAGGCTTTGGTCAAACTTTATGAAGACAATGCTTCGACCTTGACGCCAGATCCGCTGCATTCGGCGTTTTACGATTCGCATCCGCCGGCGGCCCAACGTATCGAACATTTACTAACGCTCTCCAGGCACGATTCGCTTGCGCTCGGCAAGCCTGCGTGAAGACATCGGATACGTCCCCCTGCTTCGACGCTCTGGTGATCGCCGCGCACGGTAGCCATTTCCTCTTGCTGCGCCCCGACCTTCTGGAACTGGTCGCGGTTACCCGAGCCCGCCGCCATGACATCGTCGTCGGCGATCAGGTTTTGGCCCGCATCACCGGCGACGAAACGGCCGTGATTGAATCACGATCGCCCCGGCGCAACCAACTGACCCGAAGCGACAGTTGGAAGAGCAAGACCCTCGCCGCCAACCTGGATCAGGCTGCTTACGTCATTGCCAGCGATCCACCTTGCTCCGAAGAACTGTTGCTGCGGGTACAACTGGCGGCCGATCTGGAGCAGGTCAACTTCGCGGTCATCGCCAACAAAACTGACCTGCAGCAATCACACCACATCATGCGTTCACGACTTGAGCTGTTGCGATCGCTAAAGGTCACCGTTTTTGAACTCAGCGCCCTGGCCGATCAGGATGCCGGCCTCGACGCGCTGCGAAATTGGCTTGCCGGCAAAACCACGCTGATGCTCGGCCAATCCGGCATGGGCAAGTCGACGCTGTTAAATCGCCTGGTGCCGCAAGCGCAGATGCGAACCCAGTCGATCTCGCAAAAGCTTTCCGCCGGCAAACACACGACAAGCTTTAGCCGAATGTTTATCCTTGCGGCAAGTCAAGTGGCGGCGAAGCCGGCCGGTCGGTCAGACTTAGACGCCGAGCAACCGACCGCACTGCGACCGACCGCCGAGCAAGCGACGGCGCTGATTGATTCGCCGGGATTCCAGCAGTTCGGTCTGGAGCATGTGTCGGCGGCGCAGCTTCGGTATGGTGCGTTAGAGTTCGTGACCGGCGCACAACGTTGCCGTTTCAGCAACTGCCGTCACCTCGACGAGCCGGGTTGCGCAATTCTTGCAAAGGTCGAGAGCGGCAGTATTGATGCCCGTCGATATCAGCATTATCGGACCATTGTCATGGCTTCGGAGCGCGCCGGCAGCACCTAGCGTAGTGCCTCAGTTTCCCAGCCAACTGGCAATCGTCAGCATACCCAGCAAGGCAATCCACAACACTACCGAACGCCATACCAGCCCGACGGCACTGCGCAGCGCATCGGGTCCGGGTTCACTGCCCTGCCAGTCGAATTCGGGCTCGGCGGCGGCCCAACGGGCCTCAAGACTCGCATCGGCAACCCGCAAGCCGAGCGCACCGCCGCCGGTGGCCAGCAGCAGCGCACGTTGATCGTTTCCGGTGCCCGTCGCGACGGCACCGCGCCAGGAATAAACGGCATCTTCGAAGTTGCCAACTACTGCAAAACCGGCCGCCGAAAGTCGCAAGGGAATCCAGTCGATGATTCGATAAGCGCGATTCGCCCACCGCCCATAGGGCTCGTTGCCATCGACCCAGCGTTCGGCGAGCATCTGCACAATCCGGTAGATCACTGGCCCGACCACGCCAGGTATCAGGATGAACCAAAATAACGGACCAAAGACATGTCGATGGGCGGCCACCAATGCGTAGGAAATTGCCAGCCGACAGACCTCGTTGACCGGCGCATCGGCGATCACAATTTCAGGGTTATGACGACGCAACCAACGCTGCAATACTTGACGCGCATTCGGCAAATCATTGGCGGCCAGCGCCAGTTGAATCTCGCTGAAGGCATGACTGAACTGCCTGAAACCGATCGTCCAGTACAACAACACTACGTACAGACAAAATACCGCCAACGGATGCAGGCGCGCCAGTAACCAGTGACTCAGGATGACCGCAAACACGCTACCGAACACAATCAGGATCCAGCCGAACAAACCGTGCAGGTACTCGCCAGCATCGGTGGTGCGCTTGACCAGATCGGCTAGCCGGGTGAAGCCAGCATGCACCCAATTATTGGCCGCCAGCGGCCAACCCTGTTCGATCAACAACGCAAAAATTAGCGCAACAAAACCCATCTAGTGTCCTGTCGGGGTTAAGAATGGGTGCGCAGCGAAGAGTACCGCGCATGAAAATCAGAGTGAGCAACCGAGCTGTACTCAAACATGATCGGCTGCCAGGAACCAATACAAGTTTCGAAGCATAGCCGCAGTAGCGCCCCAAATGAAGTATTCGCGTGTTGCCATAGCGATCTGCGCTTCGGTGAGCACCTGGTTTTGTGCCGCCGTAGTTTCTTCCGAAGCTGCCTTCATTCTGAACGGCATCGCATAAAAGCTGCGTTCGCCATGTTCTGAAGTCACCCGACGTTGTTGATGGTGACGCGGATTCATCAGAAAACTTAAGGGCACTTCAAACGCCTCATCGACTTCATCGGCCTGAAGTTTTAATTCGAACGGCGGTGTCACCAGCGCTACGACCGGCGTGATGCGAAATCCGGTACCGGTCAGGTATTCGGGAAGCACGCCCAGCACTTCAATGTGATCGGCGTGCAAGCCGACTTCTTCGTGCGCTTCACGCAGGGCGGTGGCTATGGCCGATTCATCGCTCGCGTCGCGGCGACCGCCGGGAAATGCAATTTGACCGGCATGGCTGCGCATATGAGCGGTGCGCTGGGTCAACAAAATCTGCAATTCGCCAGGCCGTTGAATGATCGGGATCAGTACCGAAGCTGGCCGGGGAATACCGGCCCGAACCCGGAAGGAGTCACCGGCAAACTCCGGCTGCCAAGCTAGTGGCTGCGCAAATCGACTTCGAATGTGTGCCGGCAACAGTCGATCGGACGGCAGGACCGGTAGCGCGGTGGGCGCGTCGATGATCTCGGCACGCAGTGGATCGAACCCCGGAACCTTGCTCAAACGCTCGGGCGATTCACCTTGCATGGATTTACCTGGCATGGGTCACAGTTTGGCGCGCGCCACACCGATTAAAACTCCTAGAGCGCTGGCCGGACTATACCGAGCTCGGCACAAACCGACCTTGAACCTGATCAGGCCGGATTACCCGTCGGAGGTACTGCTGCGGCAGCCAGCGATGCGTTCGCGACCGCCTCGGCACGGGCGGCTTTCGAGACACGTCCCGGCAGCTTTTCCTTAATCCGCGCCGACTTGCCGGAGCGATCGCGAAGGTAGTAGAGCTTGGCGCGGCGCACATCGCCCCGACGCTTGACTTCGATACTGGCGATCAATGGCGAGTACAACTGAAAAGTTCGCTCAACGCCTTCGCCCGAGGAAACTTTACGAACAATGAACGACGAGTTCAGTCCGCGGTTACGTTTGGCAATAACTACGCCCTCATAGGCCTGGACCCGCTTGCGCGTGCCCTCAACAACGCTGACGTTGACGATCACGGTGTCGCCCGGTGCAAAAAGCGGTATCACTTTACCCAGGCGAGAAATTTCTTCCTGCTCAAGTTGCTCAATAAGATTCATTTAAAACTCCGACCATCGTGCGCGGCTTTTTGTTGGGGATGCGAGGCGGAAAACCGCTTATCGTGTTTATTGCCCGTTCACCACAAAATATCCTTTGATAAAACAGGGGACTATGTGGCGCGGGACTTAACCGGCGTAGAGGATAGCTTAGCCCCTGAGTTTAACATGGAAGCCAATCCTGCCTGGTTCAGCGACTCGAGGTCGGACTCAGTCAAGCGGCCATCCTTTTGGGCTTGCAGCAACAAATCCGGTCTTTTGCGGGCGGTCACAAGCACCGCTT
>JANORY010000954.1:0-14847 GCA_031415535.1 Burkholderiales bacterium
GGCTTCCCGGCGGCGGTGGAGTGGCGCGACAGCGGCCGTGCCATACCCGAACCGGGCCCGGGCAATTGGGGCGACGAGTTCATGCAGCCCCCCGGACAGGGCGCGCGCTCGTTATGGTCGCGTGATGTGAGTGGCAAGCGCGGCGACCAGGTCAACAGTAAATCGTCGAAGACCGGCATCGCTAAGGGCAAGGGCAAGGGCAAGGGCAAGGGCAAGGGCAAGGGCAAGGGCAAGGGCAAGAAGTCAGACGCATAGACTCAGGTTTTTTGTCCAACTGTGTCTATCCGAACTGGGCTTGATCGCGTGCCGCGACTTCGACTCGCCAACCTGCTCGGCCAGATCACCTTTGGTCTGCTGGCAATGACGCTTTGCCTGCCGTCGATGCAGCAATGGGGTCAGATATTCGGCGCCGATCAGACCACAGTGCAACTCACGTTCAGCGCTTATGTGATTGCCTATGGCCTGTTGCAGCCGGTCTTCGGACAAGTTTGGGTCCGCCGTTGGCGACCAGTGTGTTGTGTGCGCTGGCGGCGCAATGGTGGCTGTATCGGCGCCGGCTTGCGGCACCCTAATCAACCGGCGAGAGTTCTTTGACTGCCTGGTAATGAGTCAAGAAAACCTTGCCGCTCATTTCGTGCAGAAAGCGGGTCTCGTTCAGACGATCCATGACTGGTCCCTTGACCTCGCTCAAATGAAAAGTGACACCGGAATCTCTAAGCCTCTTTTCGATGGCTTCCAGGCTCTCCAAGGCACTGGCGTCAATGGTGTTGATGGCCGAGCATTGCAAGACCAGATGTTTCAGCCGCGGGTTTCTGGCGACCGCGTCGTTGATCCGATCCTCAAGAACCCTTGAGTTGGCAAAGTAGAGACTTTCGTCGACTCGCAAACTGATCAATTCCGGTGTGACCTTGACCTGATGTCGAAGGACGTTGCGGAAGTACTCGGTGCCAGGAACCAGGCCAACTTCAGCAATGTGCGGACGGCTGGTACCGTACAAGAACAGCGCCAACGAAACGCCGACACCAATAACCAGGCCCGCTTCAACGCCAAACGTTAATGTCCCCAGCAATGTCGCCAACACCGCCATAAAGTCCCGCCTGGAATAGCGCCAGGTGCGTTTAAAAATACTGAAGTCAACCAGCGAAAGCACGGCGACGACAATGGTCGCAGCCAAAGTGGCTTGAGGCAGAAAATACAGAGCCGGCGTCAACAACAGCGAAGTCAACGTGATACCGATTGCCGTTAGCACGCCGGCTGCAGGCGTCTGTGCGCCGGCATCGAAATTGACGACCGACCGGGCGAATCCTCCAGTGACGGGAAAGCCACCGGTAACACCGGCCGACAAGTTACTGAGGCCGAGTGCGACCAGTTCCTGGTTAGGCTCGATCCGCTGGCGTCTTTTCGCGGCCAATGTTTGGCCGACCGAGACTGACTCCACAAAGCCGACGACACTGATCAGCAAGGCCGGAATCGCAAGCTCCTTCCAAAGCGCGATGTCCCACAAAGGCAGTGTCAATGGCGCAAGTCCCTGGGGAACCGTTCCGACGATTTTCAGTCCTTGCGCAGGCCAATCGAATGACCAGGCCAACAGTGTCGTTACCGCAATGGCGGCCACCGGTGCGGCCTTTGCCGCGACCTCCGCAGCTCTGTTCTTAAAGCCGAAACCGAACAACAGCGGCTTCAGGCCTTGGCGGGCCCAGAACAAAAATCCGGCGGTCAGAAAGCCCACCGTCATGGTCAGCGTGTGCGTATTCGAAAGTTGCTGAAGCTGGGAATACGAAAGCTCGAAGAAATTGTGTCCATCGGCGCTGACTCCCAACAGCGCCTTGATTTGGGTCGCCGCAATCAACAAGCCGGACGCCGAGATGAAGCCGGACATGACCGGGTGGCTGAGAAAGTTCGCCAAGAATCCCAGCCGCAAGATGCCCATCAGGGTCAGCATCATGCCGGACAGAAAGGCCAGCGTGATGGCGATTGCCCAATAATGCGGTGAGCCGGCAACGGCAAGTTTGCCAATGGTTGCGGCGGTCATCAGCGAAACCACGGCCACCGGTCCAACCGCCAACACCCGGCTGGTGCCGAAGATGGCATAAAGCACCAACGGCGCGACGCTGGCGTACAGACCTACTTCTGCAGGCAGCCCTGCGAGCATGGAATAAGCCAAACTCTGCGGAATCAGCATGATGGTCACGATCATTGCCGCCAATGAATCGTTGACCAAGGTGTCGCGATTGTATCGACGACCCCAGTCCAGAATGGGCACCCACCGAAGCAATATGGGTGTGGTGTTATTGGACATGGGTCGACATCGTCAGGCGTCGACAGCCCTTTTGGCAGCCACCCGGTTGGTGAATTCGAATACCAGCATGCCGGCAATCATGGCGATGACAAACACGACCGCCTTTGATTCACCGCTTGCCAAAGTCACAAGGGCAGGGCCGGGGCAAAAACCCGCCAAACCCCATCCGGCGCCGAAGATCAGCGACCCAGCCAACAGACGTTTGTCTATATCACTGGAACCAGGCAAATGCAGCGCGCCGCCGAAGAAGTTAGTGTTGCGCTTCTTCGCACTGGCAAAGGCAAACAAGCCAACCGCAATCGCGCCTCCCATGACCAATGCAAGCGACGGGTCCCAGGCGCCGGCCAGGTCCAGAAAGCCAATTACCTTGCCGGGGTCGGTCATGCCGGAGAGCAGCAAACCCCAGCCAAACACCAAGCCAACCAGGAATTCACTGACCCGATGTGAAGTCGAACTGTTCATATCCGATTCCTTGTAACGACGAACACCTAAAGCAGGTGCCGAATGACAAACACGACGGCAAAGCCGGCCGCCATGAACGCAGCAGTGCCGACCAGTGATCTTGGGGAAAGCCTCGAGATTCCGCAGACCCCGTGGCCGCTGGTGCAACCGGAGCCCAGTCGGGTTCCATAACCAACCAGCAGGCCGGCAATCACAATCGTCGCGATGCCGGCGTCGATACGTGGTGCACTGAGAAAATTGGCCGGGGTGATCAAAGTGAGGGTGGCGGGCGCGGCCAAAAGACCCAGCAAGAACGCAATTCGCCAGCCGGCATCAGCCGACTTGGTTGTGAGCAATCCCCCCAAAATTCCGCTGATGCCGAGGATGCGTCCGTTAATCAGAATAAATGCGGCCGAAGCGAGACCGATCAGTATGCCGCCTGCGACGGACAGCCATGGGGTGAAATTAATCCAGTCAATTGTCATGTCTTTGACTTCCTTGAATCACAATACTGGCTGTACAAAACTTTAATGACGGCGAGTGCTTCGCGGCTTTGTAGTTGGTAATAGATGTTCTTTCCGTCACGACGGGCGCTTACCAGATTCTCCTCACGAAGCACGGTGAGCTGTTGCGACAGTGTCGGCTGAACAATGCCCAGAAACTCCTCAATTTCGCCAACCCGCATTTCGCCCTGACTCAGTTGGCAAAGAATCATCAGGCGGTCCGGGTTGGCGAGCACTTTCATTAGTTTGCAAGCCTGACCGGCGCCTTGCTGCATCCGTTTGAGCTCAAGGGTTAGGTTTTTCATCTGAGTTCTGGCTGGCTCATGCGAATTATCAAGCATAAATTATATTCCCTAATATTATATAAGTAAATATAATATAAACTTGTTAGTCAACGAACTTGTAATGGAGCCCGTTGTGTCGACAGCGATCTTGAAGCCGGACGTTCATGGATTTTTTGACCACGCTACCTGGACGGTGACCTATGTCGTTCACCAGGGCAAGGGCAGCACCTGCGCCATCATTGACTCGGTCCTCGACTACGACCCGAAATCGGGGCGCACCCGAACCACATCGGCCGACAAGGTGATTGCCTACATCAGGGAAAATGAGCTTCAGCTCGAATGGATCTTCGAAACCCATGCGCATGCCGACCACCTGAGCGCTGCTCCGTATCTGAAGCGGCAACTGGGCGGAAAAACCGCGATCGGCAACCAGATCACCCGTGTCCAAAAGGTGTTCAAGGCGATCTTTAATCTGGAGCTTGGGTTCAAGCTGGACGGGTCTCAATTCGACCGTCTGTTTGCCGCCGAAGAAGATTTTTCGATTGGCGAGCTTAGCGGTAAAGCGCTCTATGTTCCCGGGCATACGCCGGCTTGTGTGGCTTTTCAAATCGGCGATGCGGTATTCGTCGGCGACACCCTGTTCATGCCCGATGTCGGCACCGCTCGCTGTGATTTTCCAGGCGGTGACGCCGGCACGCTCTACGCTTCGACCCGCAAGATTTTGAGCCTGCCCTCGGCGACCCGTTTGTTCATGTGTCATGACTATCCGCCGAACGGCCGTCCGGTCAATTTTGAAACGACGGTGGCCGAGCAACGAGCCGGGAACATTCACGTTCACGACGGCGTTTCGGAGGCGCAGTTCGTCGAGATGAGGACCCGGCGTGATGCAACGCTGGAGATGCCGGTGCTGATTCTGCCTGCAGTGCAAATCAATATCCGCGCAGGTGAATTGCCACCGGCAGAATCAAATGGCATCGCCTATGTCAAGATTCCGTTAAACGCGCTCTAGCAGCCTTTTTCGCCTCCCTGCCAGGGCCAGAGGTCGAGCGCATCTCCAACATCATTCGGTATCTATCCACGCTTCAGGGGTTCGCTGGCGTATCGTTCGAGCGTTTCCATGTTGCCAGTATCAGGTGCTGAGCAGTTAAATACGTCGGGTCTCGCCGATCAACTCCCAGGCCAGCAGCAGATGTTGCAGCTCCCGGACTGCTGATTCACCGTTGCTGTGCTCTTTGTCGAGGCGATCGATGAGTTCCGATGTTTCGGGAGCGTGTAGTTTGACCATTGGAAACAGTAGCCTGGACGCGAGCGGGTGATGACGTTGTTCAGGCAATTCATCAATGTAGAACAACATGGCCCGCAGAACGTCGAAGAATCCGTCTGAAGTTGCTGAAATCGGAAGGTAGGAACTCGACAACGCCTTGGCGACCGTCATGATGTCCGGGTGCATGCCGAACGTCTCGGAACCGACCTTTTCCCAGTAACCTTTGGCCGGAATAATGACTCCGCCGACGCCTTGAACGGGTTCGGCGAAAAAAGCGTCGACGGGTTTCAGCGCCTTCCTTTTTGATTATGGCCTTATTGCTGCGGCCGCGCGGGCTGATCGGTGAAGATGCCAATGTCTCGCGACACGCGCACAAGTCCTGAAATATTTCGGGCAGAATGTGAGAAACCGTCTTAATCGATTACCTGGAGGCAACCTGAACATGATGCGTGCACGAATCATTCGAAAAGTAATGCCGTTATTAGCGACGCTTATCGGACTGGCATTTTCCGGCGCGGCCCATGCACAGCAAAGCTGCCCGGTCAAGGTCGGCGGTGTCTTGCCATTGACCGGCTCAATGGCACCGATCACCAAAAAAATTGCGCAGTCGGCCGAGCTCGCCTTTGAGCATATCAACCAGGGCGGAGGGGTCAAGAGCTGCCCGGTACAGTTCATCTTGCGCGATGACCAAGGACAACCGGCAGTCGGTGTGGACGCCGCCAAGTATCTGGTCGAAGTTGAACGGGTCGCCGCCTTCACTGGCACCATTTCGTCGGGCGTCACCGGACCGATCATCAGTGCTGTGACCGCACCGTCGAAGGTGGTGCAGATTACCTGCTGTTCAACCGCCAGCCCGTTCACGCTCGACGGCCGCAGTGGCGGCTATTTCTTTCGCACCATTCCGACCAGCAAGACGCAGGCCTATGCGACCGCGTCGGAAACCATGCGTCGCGGCTTCAAGAAGACCGCAGTCATTTATGTGAACACCGACTTTGGCTCCGACATGCTGCGCTTTTACCGGCAATCGATGGCCAAACTGGGCGGCGAGATTGCCATTGAAATACCGTACAACGACAACCAGACCAGCTATCGCGCCGAGGTGACGCGCGCCTTGGCAGCTAAACCGGAATCCTTGTTGCTGATCGGTTTTCCGAAAGACGCCGTCACGATCGTACGCGAATGGTTATCGCTCGGTGGCACACGCAACGTTGCCCTGAATAACTCGATGCGCACGCTCGACTTCGTCAACGGCGTCGGTGCCAAATTTGTCGAGGACTTTGTCGGCATGGATAACGCCCAGGTCGCAGGCCCCCACGTGGACTCGTTTAACCGCTTGTTCGAAGAAAAATTCAAGACCGACAGCAAAGGCCCCGGCGTGCATACCCAATACGATGCGGTCATGGTCCTGGGGCTGGCCATGAACATTGCCAAAGACCTGTCTGGACCGTCGATTCGCGAGGCGGTTCGCAAGGTTCACACCGAAGGCGGCACCGCAGTGGGCACCGGACCCGAGGAATACAAGAAAGCACTCGAGCTGATCAAGGCCGGCAAACCAATCAAATATTTTGGTGCCACCGGCCCAATCGAATTTGATGCCAATGGCGACGTCACGGGTCCGGCATTGGTGTGGAAAATCAAGGATGGCAAGATCGAGACCGATCGGGTCATCACCATTGAGGAAATGCAGGCGCTGTTCAAGAAGATCGAGGGTTAGGCGCAAGCCCGGCGACGCGGCGGCGCGCCCTCAAGTGTTCAGTGCATTACTTCTGCCTCAGCCTCGACTTCGACTTCATAATCCCCGATCAGTTGCACCCCACCCAGTAAAGTATTCACCGGGCGAATAGCGCCGAAGTAGCGGCCGTGTACCTCAGCCACGCCCTGCCAGGCGGCCGCATCACGCAAATAAACACGGGTGCGGATCACGTCGTTCAAACGGCCGCCGAGCGACTCGATGCTGGCCTTGATCTTGTCGAGGATATAGACCATTTGTGCTTCGGCGTCGCCCGAGGCAACAATCTGGCCACGCCCATGCGTCGCCGTGGTGCCACTGACCAGAATTCGCGAACCTTCGCGAAGCGCGCGTGAATAACCTGCGGCAGACTCCCAGGTGCTGCCGGAATCGACCCAGCGACGCGCCGGGCGCGCCGGATCTGAATTTGGGTTGAACACCGGTGCGAAGCCGTCCAGATGATGACTGAGATCACCCGAGGCCGTCAGAAACGGCGGCCTTCGGTATTCGTCGCCACAGTCGCCGGGCACGGGCCGGGTCAATGCCAACGCCTCGTTCAGTCGAGCTTGGTCCTCGCTATCGAGCGCAAATGAAAACACCGCCAGATTGTCGGCGTGATGCGCCCGCTCGCCCGGCCGCGCGCCGACAATCGCGGCTGCCACTGCGTCATGCTCGAGCACCCAGCGCGCCGCGACATTGGCGATCGATACCCGATGTTTATCGGCCACTTGGCGGGCCGCCAGCAAGATCTGTTGCAACACGGCCCAACCGCCGATCGTGTCGATGAAACGCTTGTATTTCGATTTGCTCCAGTCGGCAATATCGGCCGGCTCGGCCACTCCGAGCCAGCGATCGCTCAAGAATCCGCCGGCCAAGCTGCCGTAGGTCAGCAGACGCACGCCCGATTGCAGGCAAAACTCGCTCATTCGACCGGCGGCCCGTCGATCGAGCAGCGAAAATGACACTTGATTGGTTGCGATTGGAATACCGTGGCGCACCAGCAAGCGCAAATGATCGGTATCAAAATTGGTCAATCCCAAATGGCCGATCTGCCCCTGCTCGCGCAGCCGTGTCAGCTCCCTCAGGGCATCAAGGTAGCCTGGGTGCGCATAGTTCCACCAGTGAAATTGCAGCAGATCAATGCGCGAGACTGCCAGGCGGGACAAACTGCTTTGCAGGCCTGCGCGTACGACCTCGGTAGTCATCGGACCGGGCACCGGACACCATTTGGTGAAGGCTCGAATGTGGCTGCCCGGTGTCGGACCATTGTTCACCTGGGCGTCTGCTGGTTTATTGCTGCGCGCCATCAACCGGCCGACAATTAGCTCAGCGCTGCCGTAGTGATCGGCCATATCGAAAGTATCGAAGCCCGCCGCCGCATACTGCGCCAGCGCGTCAGCGGCGCGCTCAGGGTCAAGCACTTGGCCGCCGCGTTCCATGTCAGCGACCTGCCACAAACCAACCAGCATGCGCGGCACATTCAGGCCAGCGGCCAGCACGATTCGGGTAGGTTTTAACGGTTCGGTCATGTCTGCGTGCAGCGTAACATATACTTTATTCAACCCGTAGAGACACCGTGGAATTACCGAACATGAGTCAGCGCAACACAGTCGAAACAATCGGTATTGGTGGGTCCTTGGAAGTCTCCAGAATCGCCAAAGGCAACTGGCAACTCGCCGAAAAACACGGCGCGCCCTACCAGCGTGAGGAGGCCATTGAGGACATGCGCCGCTTCGTCGAGGCCGGCGTCACACTGTTCGACTGCGCCGACCACTACGTCGGGGTCGAGCCACTGATCGGCGAGTTCCGCCAGCGCTATCCGGAGCATGCCAAAGTGCTTCGCGTCTCGACTAAAATTGTGCCGGATCTTGAGTCGCTCGGCACGCTGAGTCGCCGCCAGATTGAACGGATTGTCGACACCTCACTGAAGCGCCTCGGTGTCGAACAACTCGATCTGGCGCAGTTCCACTGGTGGGACTACGCGCAACCGGGCTATATTCAAGCGATGGGCTGGTTGCGTGACCTGCAGATCGCGGGCAAGATCAGACTGCTGGGGACCACCAATTTCGACACGCGCCGCCTGAAGGAAATTGTCGACGCCGGGGTGATCGTCGCCACCAACCAACTGCAGTACTCGGTACTGGATCGCCGGCCTGAGCAGGGCATGGTGCAATTCTGCGCCGCCCACGGCATTCAACTGCTCTGCTATGGCGTTCTCGCCGGCGGGTTTATCGCCGAGCGCTGGCTTAATTCAGGTGATCCTAAGCCACCGTTCGCTAATCGCTCGCTGGTGAAGTATCGCTTGATCATTGAAGACTTCGGCGGCTGGTCACGATTTCAAGGACTGCTGTCGGTGCTTGATCAAATCGGCAAACGCCATACGGTCAGCCTGTCGATGGTCGCCACCCGCTACATCCTCGACAAACCATCGGTTGCAAGCGCGATCATTGGCGCACGTAACGCCCAGCGCCTGGACGAAACACTCCAGGCGTTCAGCTTCAAACTCGGCAGCGATGATCGTGCCTTGATAGATGAGCTGTGCATGGACGCAGCCGGCCCAGTCGGTGATTGTTACGAGCTTGAACGGCAAGAAGGTGGCACGCACAGTTCGATCATGTGGAAGAACCAGAATCAGCACGGCGTACCCGCCGACACCAGTACGGCCTACCAATGGACCGCAGCGCGGCCTGCCGGCGGACTGGAACCATGAACAAGTAACCGGAGAACCCCTTGAACACACCCGTCAGCGATGAGTTTCAACTGTACGATCTACGCATCGAAGTCCTCGACACCGGCAAGCCCTTTGTCAGTCACGCGCGTCCGGGCGACAGTTTCGATGTGATCGGTGGACGCATCGTTTTTCCGCCTGATGCGCCCGCCTCTTTTTCACTGTACGCGATGATGGCCGTACTACCGTTTCTGCCCGCCAAACAGCGACCGACTCATCCTAACGACTGGATGAGTACAGACAGCGACATCGCCTGCCTCGATCCGGCATGTGGTGCTAAATTCCGGATTACTCGCCTGGGACTTCGCACGCTTCATCACGCCGACTACAGCGCGCTACCCTTAACCGAGTAATCATTCGGTCCCCGATCGAGCCACCTTGAACTATGCTGAAAAAACTTTCCCGAAGACTTGAGGTCGTCTACGAAAAATTCACCGGTCTCGATTTCTCGTCAGTCATTGAACCCGCACAGCTCGGCTTCGACGAGCAGTTGGTGTTTCGCGGGTCACCGTCCGGCAATGTCTACTTGAAGAATCTGCTGTCGCAGATGAAGATCACGCCAGAAGACTCAATTCTGGATATCGGTTGCGCCAAGGGCAGCGCGCTGCGCTGTATGTCGAACTTCCCGTTCAAACGGGTTGATGGCATTGAGCTTTCGGAAAAACTCGCCGCCACTGCGCGCTTGAATTTCTTGAAGCTAAAGAAATCGAAGGTCCAGATCTTCAACGTCGACGCGACTGATTTCGATGCTTACGGTCACTACAACTTTTTCTATCTCTACAACCCGTTTCCCGAAGCGATCATGGCCGAGGTTCTGGCCGCTCTGTCAGCGCAACTGAGCCAGCATCGGGAATCCCTCATTATTTATAACAATCCGAAATCACATGATCTGGTTGAGCGCAGCGGCTTTCACAAGATCAGCGGTTACCCGGACCTTTGGGGTAACGGTATCAACATTTACTCAAACACGCCGTCGACCAGCAGACTGCGTCGATAAAGACACAGCCTGCGGACAGCCACTCGACGAGCGTCGTCAGAGGACTAGTCGCTCAGTCGAGTTTGACCCCCAAGGCTTCAACTTCTTTGATCCACAGCGGGGCATCTTCGCGCCACATCCGCAGCGCGTCGGCCCGGCCCTTGGTGGCATCGGGAATCGCAAAACTCTCACGTAAGGCTTTCGCCCGCGGGGTGTCGTTGCCGTCGACCGCGACCTTGGCCAGCAGCTCAAGAATTTCGACCGGCACCGCTGAATGGGCGCTCAAGGAAAGTCCGCCTTCCAGGCGGGCAATCGGTGCCTTCATGCCTTGTTCGAGCAAGGTCGGAACCTCCGGCAGCTTGGGGCTGCGAATCTGACCATTAACGGCGATCGCCCGAATACCCTTCTCGCGCACGCCCGCAAACGCTTGATAACTGCCGACCGCCAGGTTGATCGCGCCGGCACCCATTTCAATCCACATTGGCCCCTCGCCCTTGTACTGAACCGTCTCGATCTTCACGCCAAGCTCCCGGTTCAGGGTTTCGGCAAATACGTGCGGGTAGGACGCTACGGCGTACGAACCCATGGTGGTTGGATTTTTGGTCACGAATTCGTAAAGTTCCTTGAGGTTGCGAACGCCGGTTTTCTCCAGTACGGCGATGACCAGCGGGCCCGACGGGAAGACTGTAATTGGCGCAATGTCCTTGGCCAGATCGAACGGCAGTTTGCGGTACAACACCCGCGTCTGCCAGAGCATGCCGGTGGTACCCGACAGCAAAGTGTAGCCATCGGGCGGCGCCTTCAACATGGTTTCGGTAGCAATAATGCCGCTGGCCCCGGCGCGGTTCTCAACTACGGCCGGCTGGTTAAAGCGCGCGGTAAACTGCTCGGCGAACAATCGGGCATAGGCGTCGCTCAGTCCACCCGGTGCGGCACCGACCAGAATTCGCAGCGGTTTGTTCGGATAGGCGGCGGTCTGGGCTTGAACCGACGGAAAAGTTGCGGTGGCAGCGCCGGCGATGAGCAGGTTGCGGCGGGTTGAATTAATCATGCTAATGTCTCCAAGTAATAGACTTTTAGTGCCCTCTGTCGCGGTGTGCTGTCAAAATGCACTGTCAGCCCGGACTCTAAATGCGGTTTGATAGTTGATTATTGTATCGAAAGCAGATTGCTGTTGTGGCGCACGTTCCCAGTGTGCTGTTCCGCTAATCCCCATGTCGTCAGAGATTTCAACCAGAATAATGAAGTTGCTTGCGGCGCGCCATCCGGCGACGGTCTGCCCCTCCGAGGTAGCGCGTTCATTAACCGCCGTTGAGTCCGACTGGCGAGCCTTGATGCCTGAAGTAAGAGATTGCGCGCGCACGCTGTCGCGCTCTGGCCAATTGCAGGTCACGCAAGGCGGCGCAATTTTATCGGCCGACCTGCCTTACCAAGGTGCCATTCGCTTGCGACTTGTTACCGAACCTGGCAGCGACGGCGACCGCAAGCCTAACCCTACGTAAATTAATTTGCCCAAGGTTTATGAGCGCGACTCAACCCTGCCAGCCTGATTCGCCCGGCCCAACTAAGCCACCCTTGAAAATCGCCTTGCTACTCGACTCAGACCTGGTCTCTGAGCAAACCCACGAATTAGTTCTTTGGGCGGTGCAACGCCCAAAGGTAAACCTGACACGCCTGTCGATTAAAAGCGTTCCTGGCAAAGACTCGAACGTGCAACGCACATCCGTGCGCTTGCGTGCGTACGGCGCTGTGAAGTTGATTAACCAATTCGTGTTTGACAGCCTGCGGCGCCTTGAGGGCCAACTGCTGCGCCAGAGTTCGGCGATTCGCGATCACCGCAAGACCTACGATATCTCGGCACTGGTCCCGGAAAGAATCGCGCTGCACTCCGAGACCACTCAGGGCGGCGAAATTTTTTTCATCCCACCCGTCCAAATTAATACGCTCCGAGCATTAAAGCTGGACCTCATAATTAACTGCAGCGGCCGCATCCTGAAGGGTGACATTCTGAACGCCGCACGACTCGGAATTGTGTCGGTTCACCTGGGCGATGGCAGCCTGAATCGGCGTGGGCCTGCGGGTTTCTGGGAGGTCTACCTCAAGCAAGGCACCAGCGGTTTCACGATTCAGCGCCTAAGCGGAGCACCCAACGGCGGCGCGGTGCTGGTAGAAGGGCGAATCGCAACCCGCAGCAATTATTCAATCAATGAGCTCGAGCTGTGCCGGCGCAGTCAGCGACATTTGCTGCAGTTGCTCGAACAAATCGCCAGCAACGGCGCGCTACCCGATGCGAAGCAGTCGCTGTCGTATATTCACCGACCTTATCAACAGCCAAACGCCGGCCAATCGCTACGGTATCTGCTTCAACTTGTATCCCGTTCGCTAGAGCGACGATTGTTTCAAGGACTTCTGGGTATCGATCTGCGCTGGAGCGTAGCGTTCAGTCTTTGCGATTGGCCCAACCTGGACATGGCTCGCGCGATCATCCTGCCCAACCCGCCAAATCATTTTTTGGCTGATCCCTTCGTGTATCGCCGCGCCGGCAAGCACTACTGCTTTGCTGAAGACTATGACTATGCGACCCAGCGCGGATTCATTGCGGTCTACGAGTTAAATGCCAGCGCCGGTACGCGGCTCGGTGAAGCCTTGGTTGAGCCGTTCCATCTGTCGTTTCCGTATCTGTTCGAATACCAGGGCGAACTTTATATGTGCCCGGAAAGCAGTGCGTGCCAACAGATACGACTGTATCGTTGCATCGAGTTCCCGCTGAAATGGCAGCTTGAAACGGTGCTCATGAGCGAGCTCAGCGCGGCCGATACGCTGCTATTTGAACATCAAGGATTGTGGTGGTTATTCACCAACATTGACCCGTTCGATCGAGCCGATCACGGCGGCGAGTTGTCGATCTTTTACGCTGACTCGCCGTTGACCGATCGATGGACCCCGCACCCGAAAAACCCGGTCATCATCGATGCATCACGAGCGCGCAATGCCGGGTTCCTGCGACGCGACGGCGAGCTCTATCGCCCCGCCCAGAAAGTCGCGTTTAATGCCTACGGGACGGGCTTTTCGATCAATCGAATAGTCAAGTTAAGCACAACCGAATATGAAGAAGAGGCCATCGTCGAGGTTGAGGCCAAGTTTCGAGCAGGCCTGCACGGCACACACCATATTCACAGTTGCGGCGGCGTAACCGTGTTCGATACACTTGAGCGATCGCGGATCAAGCGCTAACCCCTTACGGATTAGGTGAATGGTGGGCCTCCCGTGAGTCGAACACGGCACCAACGGATTATGAGTCCGCTGCTCTAACCAAGCATGAGCTAGAGGCCCGGAACTGCTGGACGCGAAGTATAGCGAACCCGCGCCAAGACAATCATCGATTGCCGGGTATCATCAATCGATGAGTTCCGAGAACCTCCCTTCCGCCGCGCTGTTCCGGCTGGTGACCGGTGCCGCGTTCGCAAGTTCGATCTCAATGCGCATCTGCGATCCCATGTTGCCGGCTCTGGCCAGCGAGTTTTCGGTTGGTCTGGCGGCAGTGGCACCGGTTATTGGCCTGTTCGCGATTGCCTACGGGCTGATGCAGCTCGTTTACGGCCCGCTGGGCGAGCGCTTCGGCTTGTTCAAGGTGACCGCCTGGGCAACTCTGCTGGCAGGCCTGGCGTCGCTGCTGTGTGCCACCACGGGCCGGCTTGAGCTGCTGATGCTAGGTCGCATGCTGACCGGTGCCACAGCGGCGGGTATTGTGCCCCTGTTGTTCGCCTGGATCGGCGAACGAGTGCCGTATGCGCAACGACAGGTGTCCATTGCCCGTATTGCCGGCGGTGTGGCGTTGGGGGCCGTGGCGGGCCAGGCGCTCGGCGGCGTTATGGTCGACACGCTCGGCTGGCGCTGGGCGTTCGCGCTGCAAGCGGCCTTGTTCCTGGCACCCGCTGGCCTGATGTTGCGACTGACTTACCGCAGCGCCAATGCCAGCGTAGTCGACTCAAAAACTCCGACGCCCTTGAGTCTGATCGCGGCGTTGCGCGGTTATGGCGTGTTAATGGCTGACCCCTGGGTGCGACGGATTTCGCTCATCGTTGGACTGGAAGGCTTGTTGTTCTTCAGCGCATTGGCACTCTTGCCCTCGGCACTGCACGACTGGTTCGCGATACCGCTTTGGCATGCCGGTCTGGTCACCGCGCTATTCGGTATCGGTGGCTTTACCTACACCGCTTGTGCGGCGCGACTTTTGAAATGGCTGGGTGAAATCAAGCTGGTGCGGCTCGGCTGGATCGGCAATGCCGGCTGTCTTCTGGCCCTGGCGCTTGCACCGAACTGGATGGTCGCCAGCGTCATATGCCTAGTGCTCGGCCTGTGCTTCTACTGCCAACATAACACCTTGCAAACCCACGGCACCCAAATGGCACCGCAGCGACGCGGCTTTGCGATGGCCTGCTTTGCCTGTGTCTACTTTGTCGGCCAGGCGCTCGGCGTGGCAATCGCCTCGAGCGTGGTCCAGCGAATCGGATTTTCAACGCTATTCGCGCTGCTTGCAGTAGCATTGGCCCTTCTGGGCGTCAGCCTGGAAGCTGCACTCAGACATAAACAGGGAGGCGAACATGCGCTGGGAAGGACAAC
>JANORY010000955.1:0-2910 GCA_031415535.1 Burkholderiales bacterium
GCCGAACCGGCGCGCGAGCCAGCACCGGAGCTGCCGCCGGCAGAGGCATGCGCAGCATCGACGTGTCGGGCATGATGGCGACGGTTCTGAAATGTCGCTGCGAGATGTACCAAGTTTCGTCCCGATCATTGGACAGGATGAAATAACCCTCACTGGTTTCTGCCGGGTTGTACAGGCCCATCACCCGGTAGGCATTGGTTTCGCTGAATCCGCTGGTGAGCGGCCGAGGGTGAGGGCCATTGCCATACTCCACAACTCGTACGTACAGTCCTGGTTCTATGCAGATCATCGACGTGTCCGGTAAGTTTCGGCGCTTTTGAAAATCCAGCTAAGCCGCTTGCGCGCAGAGTTTCGGCGTGCTGCGATTCACTGAAGTCAAACGTTCCGAGCTGGGCGCAAATTCCATCTTCAGGCGCTCCCAAAGTGCCCAAGCCTTGCTTTCATTGTCGTCAGTAAGGTTGCAGACAAATACATCGGCAGTCACAAAAGCGAGTTCCGGCCAGGTATGCAACGCCAAATGTGATTCTGCCAACAAGACGACGACCGTTGCGCCTTGAGGATCGAATTGATGCGCGCTTTGACCGACCACCGTCAAACCCGCCTGACGGGCGGCGTCGACGCACAGCGTAACCAGTTCAGTGGCGCGAGTCAGCAGACCGTTCCTGACGCGACACCCTGACCACTCGCCGATCAGATGAATGCCGCCGCCGTGAACGGATTGATCAGAGTCAGAGGTGTTCGAACGCATAGGGAATTCCGGATATTGATTGGTATTGATAATCGCTTACTCGAATTTTTAGTTCATTCGGGTACCCAGTCGTGCCAGATAGCGCCGAGTGTTGGCGTAGGAGACGGAGCAGTTTCGGCCGACAACGCATTTACGGTGCCGCTGGCGGCGATCCTGGGCATAAATATTGCGCCCGATTAGATGCATGCCGTCAGGTATGAAGCGCCTGACACTTTCTCAATCATCCTAAGGAGTTCCATCCATGCCGAATAGCAAGGACCCCATGCAATCTGAACCGCCGACGCCCAAACAGGTCGATCCGGATCCGCGCAAGGAGTCGGGGGAGCGCGGCACGCTGCGACTGCCCGAGAGACGTCGCGATCAAAAACTGCCGCAGCGCTCAGCACACGAACCCGACCGTGAACACACTATCACGCATGCTAAATCGAGCG
This sequence comes from Burkholderiales bacterium, assembly GCA_031415535.1. Taxonomy (GTDB): domain Bacteria; phylum Pseudomonadota; class Gammaproteobacteria; order Burkholderiales; family Burkholderiaceae_E; genus JANLTP01. The sequence goes on from JANORY010000955.1 coordinate 1,180, forward strand.
AATAGTTCGACTCACTTTAATTTTCAACTCACTTATTAACGAGGTTTTCAAATGAACAAACTCCTTACAGTGACCGCCGCTATGGCAATGGCGTTAACCATCAGCGCCTGTGACAACAGAACCGCAGCGCCGCGCAGCGACCTGCCGGCACCCTCCACAGCCAATCCGGGGTCGAGTCCGAATCCGGGTTCGCCAACCGCCGCGGCCGCCACTGATACCGCCACCACGGCTAAAGTGAAGGCGGCACTGCTGGCAGCGGACAGTGTCAGCAGCACCAAGATATCGGTCGAAACGCGTGACGGCCGGGTCATGCTTAAAGGCACGTTGCCGGACCGCGCCATGATCGACCGTGTGCTGGCTGCGGTTCAGAACGTTCCCGGCGTCCGGGCGGTCGATAACCAGTTGTCCGTTGGCGCAGGTTAAGTCTTTGACGTAGTGCGCGAGCGTCGACGCGATCGTGCTGCTTCGTAACGCTGCATGATCGGTGTCGCCGACACGCCGTGCAGGAGGATCGATGCCGCGACGGTTACCAGGGTCGCATCAATCAATGGCCCTGCTAACGGCGCGGGCGGGTCTCGCGCCAATACGTAACTCAGGTAGTAGAGCGAACCAACACCCCGAATTCCGAACCAACCCAGCAGCCTTCGTTGCGAACGCTGAAGCGGTGTGCCGATCAGGACCAGGGTGACTGCTGCCTTGCGCACGACCAGCAACATGAGGCCCACAAACAGCAGCAGAGGCACCGACCATTGAACATCGGTCAGCAGCGCACCGATCAGTAGCACCACGCCCACTTCGGCTAAACGTTCCAGTTGTGCGGTGAATACCAGCAAGCGGCTGGTTAAAGCACGAACCGCCTGCTTGGGTTCGCCTTTTTGCGCCAGATCGGTTTCCCCCGTCTGTGGCTTGCCGGCCGACGGCTGCTCACCAATAGCGCGCACCGCCAAACCGGCCGTGAACACCGCCAGAAACCCATTGGCCTGAAACGACAATGCCACGCCGTAAGTCAATGCGATGAGGCCGAGCACCAGAAATTCTTCAAACTCCAGCGCCTGGCCACGCTGTCGCAACCAGAGCACCAGATTGGCCACACCGCGACCGGACATCCATCCAATTGCGAGCCCGGCAGCGCTCGCCCAGAGCAGGTCGCGCAGCAGCCATTGCAAGCCCATGCTGCCCATCGGATACAAACCGAGCAGGCCAAGTCCCAACAACACCGCCGGCAGCGCCGCGCCGTCATTGATACCGCCCTCGGCCGACAGTGACACCCGCACGGCGTCGCGATCTTCGGCGTGCCGGGTTTGAATATCGGAAGCCAGTACGGGATCGGTCGGTGCCAAAATCGCACCCAGCAAGATACAAGCCGCGATTGGCAACTCCAGCAAGGCCCAGGCGGCGAGCGCGCTCAGGAGGATGGTGAGGACCATGCCGACTGTTGCCAGGCGAAGCGGCACACGCCAGGCAGGATGTCTCCAGGCCAGCCGCAATTTTAACCCGATGGCAAACAGGGAGATCAGAATGACGACCTCGGTAATGATCTCGATCAGCGCCGCGCGATCGCGCAGTGTCCAAGTAATCAAGGAGATTCCGGCTGGCCCAAACAGGGCACCGAGGGCCAGATAAGCGATGGCAGGTGAGACTGGCCAGGCTTGAATCCAGCGATTGACCAAGGCCATGAGTACCAGCACGGTTCCGAGGAACAGGAACCAGGCAATCACCGATCAACGTCCC
>JANORY010000956.1:0-4674 GCA_031415535.1 Burkholderiales bacterium
GCGCTGGCCAGCGACGCCGGCATGCTGGAATCGGATACGCTTTCGAACCCGAGCACGACACTGTCTGACGGCGCAATTGATACGTCGCCCAGCGCCTTTGCCGATGTCCGTACGATCCGTCCAGACTTCTCAATTCCCAACGCCGGCGCGACCAATGCTATTGCCAACGGCACCACCAATGCGGCCGGCCCGGCCGGCGTGGTCGCCGCCAGTTTTGCGTCGGGCGACGATATTCGTTTTTTGCTGGGCGATGTCCGCAACCTGAGTAGCGACGCAGACGGTGAGTTCGTGATCATCGAATTTAATGTCGTGGTCACCAACCAGCTCAGTAACCAGGATTCGGTGGGCGGCGTTGCGACGCCGACCAGTTTGCCGGTCAGTTTCACGCTCGACCGAGGTGGTGCGCAAGTCTCGGCGTCGGACACCGACACGCTGGATGTGTTCGAGCCGCTGGTATCCGGGGTCGACAAGCGCGTTGTATCGGTAGTCGGCAATACCGTTACGTTTTCGGCCAGCTTCACCAATGCCGGCAATACCGACTTGCATGATGTTCGTATTTTCGACGACTTCGCCGGTGCGACCAATTTGAGTTTCGCCGCCGCCGGCAGCCTGCCGGGCGGCGCCGTCAATTCGAGTACCGGCTCGGCACTCGATGTCAGCGTGCCGTCGGTAGCGGCCGGTGCGACCGTTACAGTGACCTATACGGCTACCGTTACCGACCTCAGCGCGGCGGTTCCGGCACGTGATGTACTCGTTACCGGTACCAGCTTGAGTGTGACCGGCGAAAGTCTGACGGTACGCGGTGGCGAAGACGGCACCGGCGCACCGATTGCTGGCCTGGCGACTTCATTCACCACCGGTGAGCGCACTGGTGCCGACGGTCCCGGCGCTGAAACCACCGTTTTGAACAACTACGCCGGTGCGAGCGCCGCTGGTTTGAGCACCTTGAGCGGTCGTCTTTGGGACGATACGCTGACCCCGGGCGGCGTACTCGACGCGGCTGAAAATCGCTTGGGCGGGGTGACAGTAACCTTGACCGGTGCCGGACTCGATACCGTGTTCGGTACTGCGGATGATTTGGTGCGCACCACCACAACCAGCTCGGTTGCTGGCAGCGTGGGTAATTATTCGTTCTCGGCATTGCCCGCCGATGACTACCAGATCACGGTTCCCACCAACTTGACCGATGCCGCCAGTGGTGCCCTGCGGGTGTCGTTCGATGCCGGCGATCCGGCCACAACCGCACTGAATGATGGCTTGATTACCTTGAGCCTGCCGTCCGGTGTCGCCGGTGTCGGCGGTGATTTTGCTTACCTGAAACAGAACCTGGCACCGACCATCGCGGCCAGCAGCACGCTGTTCGTTGCCAGCAACACCGAAAGCGCGTTAAGCGGTGACGCGCTGATATCAATTGCCGATCCTGATTTGCTGGAGTCGTTTAATCCGACCCCCTTGCCAGCGACATTTGAAACGGTGCTGGCGGTCGGGCAGGGCGTTTTGAATCTCGCGGCGGTACCCGGTGTGACGATGGCCGGCAACGGTACCGGCTTGGTACAACTGACCGGGACTGTGGCTGACATCAATGCGGCGCTGGCGACATTGACCTACGCGCCCACCGAGAATTACGCCGGTGCCGACAGCCTGACGGTAACGGTCAACGATCGTGGCAACTTCGGCGACTTTAACGGCAACGGCATTCCCGGCGAGAGCGTTGCGGACAACCGCCAGGCCGTGCAGAGTATTGCGTTGACGGTTGAGGCTCTGGCGTTCGTGAACACCCCGCCGCTGGCCTCGTCGCTGGATGTTGTGATTGATCGGGCGGCGACCTTCGGAACGCCTGCCAGCCAGATAGTCGGTATGCCGGCACCTACCGATGCCGATTTGCCCCCGCAGGCCTTGAGCATCGTGGTGAACTCAGTACCTGACGCAACGGCTGGCAGTTTTTTCCTGGCGGACGGCACACCCGTACAGGCCGGACAGGCGATCAGTATTGCCCAATTGCAAAATCTGTCGTTCGTTCCGAACACCGCAGACACCACACCGACCGGCCTCGACGGCTTGATTCCCGCCGGCAGCCTGGTGTATCGAGTTTCTGATTCGCTCGGAGCCAGTGCGCAGGGTGCAATCAATGTGCGCGTAAATCCGGCACTCGTTACACCGCTACTGCCGCCGCGCGCGTTGCCACCAATTTTCACAGTAGTGCCGCCCGCCGAAACACCGGTGCCAACGACAATCTCGCTGTCGAGCGTACCGTTGCCGGTGGCAACTCCCTACTCCGATCTCGGCAACGTCAACTCGGAGTTTGACCCGTACCAGCCTTGGGCTCAAAACAGCGTATTTTCACCACCCGCCAGCAACGATAGTCGCGGCGATATCGCGTTGAATAAGGTAGCGCCGTCAACGGTGAAGGCCTCCAATCTGGTTAACGAAGATTGTGTCGACGCGCCAAAAGCAAAGCCGAAAATTGTCAAGCGCACGGGCGCGAGCGCCTTGTTGGCCGAAAAGATCAAACCGTTCAGTGAACAGATCAATGCCAACCGCAAGCCGTTCAAACGAGTCACCACCCCTAATACAAACCCGGCAACAAAATGTTGATCGCATTTCGATTTATGCCCATTCAGAGGAAGTCTGATATGAACAATATTCCATCAACCGAAGATTCGACGCGCGTCGTACTACGCATCGCTGCGGCGTTTTCCGTGTCGATGGTCATGGCCGGTTGTGCGATAACACCTGTGCCCTTGAGCAATCAACAAATTGCCGATCGGGTGGCCGGTGACAAAACTGCCATGTATGCGAATCAGGAGCCGCTGCGCGGACCGGTCTCGCTGTCCGAGGCTTCGGCGCGCGCGATCAAGTACAACCTTGACTATCGACTCAAGATCATGGAGGAGGCCCTGGCGCGCGGTCAGCTCGATGTCACTACCTGGGATATGTTTCCGCGTCTGCTGCTGAACGCCGGTTATGTGAATCGCAGCAATGAATTGGCCTACATTACGGCCGGCGGTATTCCGTCGACGACCACGCTCGATCGCAGTCGTCGACTGGCCAGTGCCGAGTTTTCCTGGAACATTCTTGACTTTGGTGCCTCCTATTTTCGTGCCCGCATGGCGGCTGACCAGACCCTGGTTGCCGAGGAGCGCAAGCGCAAAGCGATTCAGAACATCATGCAGGACGTTCGTACCGCCTACTGGCGAGCGCTGGGTGCGCAGCGACTGATGGCGCAGATGGACGGCCTGATGGGCAAGTCGAAGATTGCGCTGGCGCGTGCCCGACAGATTGAACAGCAGGGTCTGTTGCCGCAGTCCCAGGCCTTGGCCTATCAACGAGCCTTGCTCGACTCAACCGTGCTGTTGCAGGTTCGTCGCCAGGACCTCGAATTGGCCAAGACCGAATTGGCCGCGCTGATGAATCTCGAGCCGGGCGCGAACTTCAGCCTGGCTGATTCGACCGAGCCCATGCTGCCACCGACGCCGAATAATGTCGATCAACTGGAAGAGCTGGCACTGAATCAACGCCCTGAGCTGCGCGAGGAAGATTACAAGAAGCGCATCTCGGTTAATGACGCGAAGCGCGCGCTGATGGCGACGCTGCCCGGTATGACGCTCGACTTCAGCAAACAATATGATTCGAACAAGTTTCTGCTGAATAACTCCTGGGTCGAGAGCGGCCTGCGACTGTCGATGAATCTGTTCCGATTGGCCTCAATTCCGACCTTGAATCGCCAGCGCGATGCACAGTTGTCGGTTGACGATACGCGCCGTATGGCCCAGGCGATGGCTGCATTGACGCAAGTTCGTATCGCAACGCAGCGCTATGGCTTGGCCAAGGAAGAACTCGAACAAGTATCGGACAGCGCGAACGTCGACCAACGTCTGGCGAACTATGCCAAAGCGGCCGCCTCGTCGCGAGTCGATTCCGAGTTGGAGGTGATCCGTACCGAAGCGCGCGCCTTGCTGTCGGCCTATCAGCGCCATGTTGCTTATGCCAATGCGCAAGCGGCCTATGGTCGGGTGTTTAACTCGATTGGCCTGGACGTCAAAACACCACCACCGAACGCTGATATCGCGACCATCATGCGCTCGATCGAAGAGTCGGTCATCGATTGGTCCAGAGTGACCTTCCAGCGCGCGGCGGCCGAGCCGGCACCGATGCCGAATATCGCAATCGTGATTGAAAACGTAACCGACCCGAAGTTTGCAGCAGCCATTCGTGAGGGTGCCACGCAGGCCCTGGGTCGCTACAAGATTCAGGTCACCGATGATCCAAACACCTGGAAAATGGTGGTCAACCTCGCCAACCAAGCTCAGGGTGCGAGTCGCCGGGCGTCCTGGAGTATGGTCCTGATGCGCCCGAACGGTAGCAAAGCGGGTCAGATGACTTATTCGTCGATTGTTCCGGGCGATATGCCAGCCTCGTCGGTCAACGCGTTGACACAATCAGCCATTGATTCATATTCGGTTGCGATGACCGATTGGCTGGGTGATCCGAATCGCAATATTGCGAAGGTCGGCACGGGTTCCAACCTTCAGTAGCACCTCGCCTGGAAGTCGGCGCGCTTGCCCTGCCGAATTTTCTGGGAGACGGTAGATGTGGATGAGAATGATGTCAAGCCGCCGGCGCGTGTGCTTGTTTCTGGCGGGCCTGGGTCTGGTGAGCTGGTTATGCAGCACT
>JANORY010000957.1:0-4742 GCA_031415535.1 Burkholderiales bacterium
CGCGCCTGCCGCGCCTGCCGTATCTGAACCGCTCTGGCGGCATGCCAGCTTGCGGCGCGCCGACCAATCAACCCGGGACTTGGGCGACGGCGTGCGGCTCACCGCGCTGCGCTGGTGGCGCTCGGTGCGAACCGACATCAGCTATCCGGTTGAAATGGCGCTCGACTTCGCTGGGCGTCGATTGCAACTCAAACCACTCTTTGACGATCAGGAACTCGACAGCAGGCAAAGCACCGGTGCCATCTATTGGGAAGGCGCCGTTACGGTCATCGAACACAGCCAAGTCATCGGGCGCGGTTACCTTGAGTTGACCGGGTATGGCGAGCGATTACGAATCTAGGCCACTCCGGCCTGATGATGAGGAACCGACCGCCAAGCGAAGTTGGAACTAAGCGCTGGCGACTAATTTCTGTTCGATCAGACGACCGATCTGAGCGCCGCTCATACCCAATACCTGACTCAAGACTTCGTCAGTGTGTTGGCCCAATCGTGGTGCCGACGGTGCCGGCAAACGTTCGACATAGCCAAACGCTGCGGGGAAACCGGGCGTCAAATAGGCGGTGCCGCTGGGGTGCATGACCTCGCTGAACATCGGGTTGGCCTTTGAGACGCGGGCATCCTCTGCCAGCGCCTGTCGCACACTGCGGTACGGCCCCCAGCAGACGGCGTGTTGATCGAGCAGCGCCGCACAGCTCGCATAGCCCATGACTTCAATACGCGCCTGAACCATTGCGTACAGCGTGGCGCGATGCTCGAAGCGTTGGCCTTCGTCAGCGCTGAAATCCACCCTCAATACATTCTCGAGGGCACCCACTTCGGCCACCAGCGCAAGCGCTTCCAAGAGCGATGACCACTGTTTGCGGGTGATTGCGCAGATCATGACAAACCGGCCATCGCTGGTTTTAAAGTCACGACCGAATGCGCCATACAAATCATTGCCAAGTCGAGGTCGCTCAGCATCGTTGACCTGGACCTCGGCGAGTTGTCCGAGGTTTCCCAGAGTCGAGAACGCGATATCGGACAAGGCCAGCCGAATTTCGCCACCGGTAGCACCGTTTTTTCGGGCGCGCTCGGCGGCCAGCAAGGTGACAGCAGCAGTCAGCCCGCAACTCAAATCCCAGGCCGGCAGGACATGGTTGACCGGTCGATCGCTTTCCAGCGGCCCAGTCAAAAAAGGGTAGCCGGTGGCACTGTTAATGGTGTAGTCCAGCGCGCTGCTGCCATCCGACGATCCAGTTACACGCAGCGTAATCAGATCTGCGCGCAACTTCGCGAGTCCGTCATGGGACAGGAAGCCGCCGGCCGGATAATTGGTCACAAACAGCCCGGCCGACTCGCCGGGTGCGGTAATGAGGGCGACCGCCAGTTCACGCCCTTCGGGCCGATTCAAGTCAAGCGCAACCGACTTCTTGCCCTTGTTCAAGCCTTCCCAATACAAACTTTGACCGTTTGCTGCCAGCGGCCAGCGGCCAAAGTCCAGACCACCACCAATCTGATCGAAACGAATAACTTCGGCACCCAGCTCGGCGAAGGTCAGCCCGCACAAGGGCGCGGCAATGAATGACGCGCCTTCGACAACCCGCAGACCAGTCAGCAAAGGATACACAGCTACCGACTAAGGGCAGGCCACTTAATTGGACGCCGAGCGATTCAGCCCGAAGCGGGCCAAAGTACGCTCGGCAGCCGCCAACGCTTGCAGTCTGACGGTTTCCGGCAAACGCTTGATCAGGAACGGAATACCGAGCATCAGGATGGCGGCGTCATCGAGCCAGCCGACCAGCGGAACATCGGGTACCAGATCAATCGGGCTGATCGCATACAAGGCAAGCAAAATCGTGCCGAATTTGACAAAGGTGGGGGTTGCCGGATTACGGAACGCCCAGAGCAAGATCAAAGCCTCTTTTCCGGCCGATTTCAGGAACTTGCGCAATCTTAAAAACCACATGGCATTTCTCCTTGGTTCAGTGCTTAACGATTATCGAACCAATTGGTTGATTTCAATAATCGGCAACAGCACCGCCAACACAATTACCAGCACCACCGCCCCCATCAGCAAGATCAAGGCCGGCTCCAGCAGGCTGGTCAATGTCATGGCCCGGCGCTCGGTCTCCTGGGACAAATTGGTGGCCGTGCGCTCCAGCATTTCGGCCAAGTGGCCGGTTGCCTCACCGCTGGCGATCATATGAATCATCATCGGTGGGAACTGCTTGCCGGCCGCCAACGCGCGCGCCAGCGACGAACCCTCGCGAACCCGGGCGATTGCATCATTGACATTACCGCGCAAGGCCTCGTTGCTCAAGGTTTGAGCGCCGGCTTCGAGCGACTTGATCAAGGGCACGCCGCTGCTGCTCAGAATCGCCAGGGTCGAAGCAAATCGGGCGGTGTTCATGCCGCGAATCAAACGCCCGAACAACGGCAGGCGCAGCAGCTTTTCATGCCAGGACAATTTGAACGACGGCGAGCGCAACATCAGGCGAAAAATAATCGCCGCAATGATCGCCAGCAGCACCAGCCACAAGCCCCAGTTGCGGGCGAAATCCGAAACAACAATCAGCGCACTGGTCAAAAAGGGCAGCTTCTGCTTGGTCTGGGTGAATACTCCAATCACCTGTGGAACAACATAGGTCAACAAGGCCATAATCGTGCCAGCCGCCACCAGAGTAACGATCGCCGGGTAGGTGAAGGCCATCAGAATTTTCTGGCTCAACGCGGTCCGCGACTCAACGTAATCGGCCAGCCGATTCATAACTTTGGCCAGATCACCGGACTGTTCGCCGGCCGCGACCAAGGCGCGATAAACCTCCGGGAAATCACGCGGAAACTTCGACAATGCATGAGCTAGCGTCTGGCCGGCGACCACTTCACTGCGTACCGCGGCAAACCGGTCGCGCACCAGCGAGCGATCGGCCTGTTCAATGACCGCGCCGAGCGCCTGTTCGAGCGGCAAACGGGCCGATAACAAACTCGCTAACTGTCGGGTCGCCAGCGCCAGCTCTGGGATACGCATTCGACCGGCCAAGGGCTGGCGGGCCGCCGACTGTTCCTGTACCGGCGCAATGTCGATCGGTGTGAGTCCGCGTTCGCGCAGCACCGTTCGCGCATGGCGCGGCGAATCGGCATCGACAATGCCACGCTCGATTTGCCCGCCGCTGCGGGCCGCTTCAAATCGAAAGGCGGTCATCGGTCAATGGAGGGTGCCGACGTGCAAGGTCATCGAAGCGAGACTTAATCACGCGTGACGCGGATCACTTCGTCGAGCGAGGTAACGCCCGTCTCGACCCAGCGTGCGCCGTCGTCACGCATGGAAAACATGCCATTACGAAGGGCCGCGTCGCGAATATCATTTTCGGCCGCGCCGCGATGCACCTGAGCGCGGATTTCATCATTGACCGATAACAACTCGTAGACGCCGGTGCGGCCCTGAAAGCCGGTCTTGCTACAGACAATGCAGCCGACCGGGCGCCAGGCCTTGGTCAGCGGATCGGGCTCGCGGCACTGCGTACAGAGCTTGCGGACCAGGCGCTGCGCCACCACACCCAACAGACTGGAGGACAACAGAAAAGGCTCGATGCCCATGTCGATCAGTCGGGTCACGGCAGAGGCGGCGTCGTTGGTGTGCAAGGTCGCCAGCACCAGATGTCCGGTCAATGACGCTTGCACGGCAATTTGCGCGGTCTCAAGATCGCGAATCTCGCCAATCATGATGACATCGGGATCTTGCCGCAGGATCGAGCGCAGAGCCTTCGCGAAGCTCATGTCAATCCTTGCATTGACCTGAGTCTGACTAATACCGTCGAGGTCGTACTCGATCGGATCTTCAACCGTCAGAATATTGGTCGTGCTCGCGTCGAGCCGACCCATTGCGGCATACAAGGTGGTGGTCTTGCCGGAACCGGTCGGGCCGGTGACCAGCACAATCCCGTGCGGCTGGTGCGCGAGCTTGTCAAACGAGCCAAGCGTCTCTTTGCTCATCCCCAGTTTGGCGAGATCGAGCCGCCCGGCTTCTTTGTCCAGCAAGCGCAGCACGGCACGCTCGCCGTGCCCGGTCGGCAAAGTCGACACGCGAACGTCTAGCGGTCGCCCACCGATTCGCAGAGCAATCCGGCCATCCTGTGGCAGTCGTTTTTCAGCAATGTCGAGTTGCGCCAGAATCTTGATGCGGGAAATCAGCGCGGCATGCAGCTCACGGCGTGGTCGAACCACATCGCGCAGGGTACCGTCAACGCGAAACCGGACAATTGAATAACCCTCGAACGGCTCAATATGAATGTCGGAGGCACCATCGCGGCTGGCCTGGGTCAACAGCGCGTTGATCATGCGGATGATCGGCGCATCATCCTCGGTCTCGAGCAGATCCTCGATCTTTGGAATATCCTGCATCAGCCGTGACAGGTCGAGATCGCTCTCGACTTCGTCGACCACGGAGGCGGCCGAGCCTTCTTGTTGTGCGTAGGCCTTGGAAATGGCATCTGCCAATTCGGCATCGGCCTTGCGCACTGGGACCAGCCGGTACGGCAAATTGCGGCTCAATTCAGCCAAGGCATGCATGGGTGTTTGATCACCAATCCAGACTTCAATCGCATCGCCCGAGGCACCGGCCACCAGCAATTGATGGGTGCGCGCGAAGCCGTAGGGCACGTAGCGGGCGGGCGAAACGTTAGCCATTAATCGTCTGCGCTAAAAATTAGACGGGCCAGCCGGATTGGCCTGGTTGCCCGTATTGCCCGGATTGGCCGGGTCAT
>JANORY010000958.1:0-9769 GCA_031415535.1 Burkholderiales bacterium
GGCGCGTTGACGGTCTTGGCTTCATCGATCGCTTTGAAGTTGTCCGCCAGCGCGAGCTTCAATCCGGCTGCGTCGGCGGCCGGGTAAAAGCCACCACGACAATAACCCGATAAGCCGACACCGGTGTCGCGCAGTTGTCGCGCAATTTTATCCAGACCGACCGCCGAAACCTGATCGCGCCAGGGGCTGATCGCACGAATATTTCGTCGTGCACACTCTTCAATAATGCGGTCGAGTGGCCACTGTTTTCTGAGCGTTGCCGAATTGATCGAGAGCCACTCGTGACTTTGGGAGAAATCGCGAGGATGGCCCGGAATATTCATTTCTTGGCTGCGCCTGAATGGTTCACGGGTTGGATTGTTCGTGGCCCGGCATAACCTGGCTTGAATTGGCTAGGCTTGACCTGACTTCATTGCGCTGAACAGTGAACATTATTCAACCCCATGCAAAGCAAGAACACTTCGCATCCGGTGACAAGCCTGCCCTGGATCACTCAACAAGCCGGCCTGATCGGCCAGCCTGAACAACTCGGACAGATGAAGAATCGAGCGCGTGCTTTGTTGGCCGCCGATCATCGTAAAGTGGTTTTGCTGAGCATTTAAATAAGCCATGAATACCACGCCGGTTTTATAGAACCGCGTCGGTGCCTTGAAGATGTGTCGTGACAAGGGTAGCGTCGGGGCCAGTATGTCGTTGAAGCTCTGGCGATCGTTACGACTGAGCGCGGCCAGCGCCGCTGCTGCCGCCGGTGCAATCGCATCAAATATACCGAGCAGTGCGTGACTGTAACCCTTCTCATCGCCTTCAATGAGTTCGGCATAATTAAAATCATCGCCGGTGTACATCTTGACCCGGCTGTCGAGGCGGCGCCGCATCGCGATCTCTTTGTCCTTGTCCAGCAAGGACACCTTGACGCCATCGACGCGTGCTGCGTGCCGATTGACGACCTCGAGGGCTACGTCCATCGCCTTCATATGATCCGCGTAACCCCAATAGCCGGCCAGCGCCGGATCGAACATTTCGCCGAGCCAGTGGATGATGATCGGCTGCCTGACTTGCGAGAGGATACGATCGTAGACGCGGTGATAATCGTCCGGCGATCGGGCGAGTTTTGCCAGCGCGCGCGACGCCATCAAAATGATCTTCCCGCCAAGCTGCTCAATGGCGGCGACCTGCTCTTCATAAGCGCCGATCACGTCGTCAATCGTCTTGGCGCGCTCGACGGGCAAATGATCGGTACCGGCACCACTCGCCAACAGCGCACCTTTAAAGTCCTTCGAGGCATCGATCGAGCGCCGGATCAGCTCGAGCGAGGTCGGCCAATCAAGACCCATGCCACGTTGCGCAGTGTCCATCGCCTCGGCGACACCGAGGCCAAGTCGCCAGAGGTGCCGCCGATAGTCGATCGTGGTGTCCCAATCGATCGCGCAGTCGATCCAGGGATTCTGCTCTTTCAACGGATCGGCAACCACATGAACTGCGGAGTAAGCAATCCGCGTAAAGTTGCCTGCGTGTTGCGCCGGAAAATTTCTGGGCGCTGATAAACGATAGTCCTGTAGTCGACCGTCGCTTGCGGGCAAACGAATCGATTGCTGACTCGACTGCTGACTCGACTGCTGACTCGATTGCTGAATCGTTTCAGGTGCGTTCACGGCGTTCTCCTCCAAGGTGCAGCAGTTGTTTCCAATCCGCCGGTGTTCCCTAAGCCTGCAAAGCAGGTACGTCAATCCAGCGGCGCTCTTTCCAGGACTGCAGCGCGCACTCGACCAGTTGCACGCCTTTGGCACCTTCGAGCAAGGTCCACTTAAACGGCGCATCTTCGGCGAGGTGACGAATGAACAACTCCCACTGCGTCTTGAAGCCGTTATCAAAATTTACATAGTCGGGTACCAATTGCCAGTGATCAAAAAAATTGAACGGCTGGCGTACATCGGGATTCCAGACCGGCTTTGGCGTGTTGACACGTGCTTGCGTTCGCACATCGGTCAGCCCGGCTACCGCCGAGCCGAGCGTGCCATCGACGTGAAAAGTCACGAGGTCATCTCGCCGAACGCGGGTGGTCCAGGAGCTGTTGATTTGTGCGATCACACCGCCCGCGAGCTCGAGGGTCGCATAGGCGGCATCATCGGCCGTGGCCGGGTAGCGCTGACCGTTTTCATCGATTCGCTCCGGAATATGGGTCGCCCCCAGGCAAGATACCGACTTGACCTCACCGAACAGGTTGTCGAGCACATAACGCCAATGACAGATCATGTCGAGAATAATGCCGCCGCCGTCCTCGCTTCGATAGTTCCAGGACGGTCGCTGGCTGGGCTGCAGGTCGCCTTCGAACACCCAGTAACCAAACTCGCCGCGCACTGAAAGAATTTTTCCGAAGAAGCCGGCATCGCGCAGCATCTTGAGCTTGATCAATCCGGGTAGAAATAATTTATCCTGCACGACACCGTGTTTGATTCCTTTGGCCTTGGCCAACTGATAGATTTCAGTCGCCGCCTTCAAATGGGTGGCAACCGGCTTTTCACAGTAGATGTCCTTGCCGGCATTGATTGCCTTGGCCAACAAGGTCGGACGCATTTGGGTCGTCGCCGCATCAAAGAACAGCGTGTCCTCGGGGTTGGCGAGCGCCCGGTCAATATCGGTACCCCAGCGCGCGACGCCGTGGGCCTTGGCCAGGGCCGCAACTTTTTCGCCATTGCGGCCAATCAGGATCGGATCAGGCAGTACCCGATCACCATTGCTCAACAACACGCCGCCCTGAGCGCGAATCGCCGCGATCGAGCGAATCAGATGCTGATTGGTGCCCATCCGACCGGTCACGCCGTTCATGATGATGCCGAGTCTTTGGGTTGCCATGGTTGCTCGTCCTGGTTGTAATGAAGGCGAAAATCAAGTCGCGGAAGAACTCAGATTTCGGCGGTCGGCGGGGTTCATGCTGTTCGTAAGTTCCTTAGCATTCAATGATCGACCTCGGTCAGGTGCAGCGCGACCGCGTCCTTCGCCGCGTCAAGAATTCGGGCACGGGTACGTTCGGGATCGTGCGTCAAAGGCATGGCCGCCGCACCCTTGCGTGCCAGCTTCGAAGGAGATGCCGTCAGCGGCAATCCGGTCCGTTATCCAGTCCGCGAGGCCAGAGTTCGAGAAACCATTGAGCTATTGTATCTGGGCTACTTGCCAGCATTTCCGCTTGACCGGACAGCCTCTCTGCGCCCAAACTCCTCTTGACTACCTACCAACAAAAAAAGGGGCGACAAGATGAACAAAACAACTCTGATCCGATCGACCATCGGCCTGGCGATTTTCTCGCTCGGTCTGGTCACCGGTCTAGTGGCGCAACCGAAAACGGACTCTCCACAACGCATCGAACAAAAGCGCTCCGACTTGACGGGCGCACCCGGCATGGAGGTGATTGCCTCGATCGGCGAATACAAGCCTGGCGAATCCATTGAGCTGCATATCCATCATGGCATTGAGGCAGCCTATGTCGTGCAAGGTGCGAGCGTTCAGTTACCTGGCAAGGACCCGATGACCTTGGCTACCGGCGCTACTTCACTGAACCTGCGCGACATCAAACACGGTGGCTTCAAGGTGGTCGGGGACACCTCACTCAAACTATTCACCGTGCACATCGTCGACAAGGGCAAGCCCTTGTACGACTATAAATAGTCATTCGATGCGCCCGCCTGCGTCTGGCGGCCTGGTCTATTCCACGGAACAGGGCCGCATGTGCCCGGCCTGTCGCCTAGCGATCAGCGCTTGCGCGTGTGCCGCTACTTCGGCGTCCACCCCTGGCCGCGCTGGCGACGCGGTAGTTCGGGTCAGTCTTGACAGCAAGGGGCGCGGCGGCAAAAGCGTCACCGTCGTGCGTGGCTTGCGCCTGGACGCTGTTGCACTGGCGGATTTGGGCAAGCGCCTTCGGACGCAGTGCGCAACGGGAGGGACGGTGAGAGACGCCACGCTTGAGTTGCAAGGCGATCATTGCGAACGCGTGATCAGCCTGCTAAAACAGTCGGGCTGGCAAGTCAAACGCGCAGGCGGATAAAGACCGAAGCTGGCTTTTCGATAGCAAGCGTCACTTCCGCGTTATAAAGGCATGGGGCCATAAGGCCATAAGACCGTAGGGCCATAAGGAAAAACGCCATGCGCACCGCTTTAAATTCGTTGCTGTTCTGCCTGTTTGGCATGTTGCTGTTAATTGATGCGAGTGCGCAGTCGCCGGTGGCTGACGATCACCCGCTGATCGGCAAATGGCAATGGACGCGGCCGGTCAACAAATGTACCGAAGTGTTCGATTTTCGGGCCGATGGCACCGCACCGGTGACCAGCGGTGATGAAAAAACCGAGAACACCTATTCCATTTCTTCGAGCGCCGATCGCAACGGCTTCTACCAGCTCAACATGAAGACCATCAAGGATTTCGGCGGTAAGGACTGCGGCGATGATTCCAGCGACACCACCGGCCAGGAGACCACCCACTTTGTCCTGTTCGAACCGCAAAGAACCATGCATATTGTGTGCGCTGAACCCAAGGTCGGACGCTGTTACGGACCCTTGACGCGGGTGCCGTAACCAGAGCAAGGATCGAGCGCATCAATGCCAAGTTCATCCCAGCAGCAAACCGTGATTGCGAACGCAAACCAACTTCAGGCACAGGCGCAACTTCACCACGCCTGGTTACTCGGCTTGATGCTCATGGTGGTGACCCGCAAAGGTGCCGAGCTGACCGGCGAATGGATGTTCCGACTGTTCCGACGCCAGCATCTGGCCAAGTTTCTGTCGAGCTTCAACAAGCTAGGCCTCGACCATTTACCGCATGCGGTGGCCTGCGCGCATTATCATGTCCTGTCGAATCAGATTGGCGGCGTGAGCGTCGAGTTCATGCCCGAGACCGATCGAAAGGCCTGGCTACGTTTTCGATATCCGCGCTGGATGTACGCCGGCCCGACCCTGTGCGCGATGCCGATCGAAGTCAGTCGCGGTTTCCTGCGCGGCTGGTACGCCCATAACGGTGTGTCGTTGGGCAATCCGAAGCTCGGATTCGTTTGCGTCAGCGAGGATATGTCCGACGGCTTCGGTCTATGCGGATACTTCCGGGAGTACGACGAACCCCTCGAAGAACATCAACGATTACAGTTCAGCGATGAATTGCCGCCTGCGTTCGATGCGTCCGAACAGCCGCGTCTGCCGCCGCAACAATGGAGCGCTCAGCGTCTGGCCGTTGCGCAACGAAGTTATGCACTCGAGTATCTGCGCAACGGCATTAGTGAATTGATCGCGCTTCTGGGCAGCAGCGAAACACTTGAATTGGCCAGCCGCTCGGCACGACTGATCGGCCTGCAGTACTACCGGGAAACCGCCGAGATCATCGATGCGCGAGATGGCTCGGCAGAAGACGCGGCAGCGTATTTGATTTCAATACTTCAAGGTTTGGCCGATGAAATCGAACCACTACCGTCAAGCGATCCACTGTGCGCCAGCATGAGGATCAAGGGGCTGCGAATCACTCGCGGCCTGAGCGACGCCGAGGCAAGTATTGTCGGCCAAGCTTGGTGCGGCCTGGCGCAAGGCGCAGTCGGCGCCCATCAACATCTGATGCGACTAAGCTGCGATGCAGTAAGCCGTGACGAAATGCACTGGCAGATCGCGCCGTTACGCGGACGAATCATTGAACAATAAAAACCGGTTGCAGAGCTGAACCCAAGGCAGCATGCAAATAGCAGGTATTGGCCGACATCTTCAGCAGACGCTCAACGGTTTCCGCTGGCTCGTCGGCATGGACAAACACATGGGTATCCAATGGCAAGGCCAACGCGAGGCCGTCAGCACTCCAATCAAACGAACTTATTTGCACAAGCCGCAGCGCACGCAGCTTGAGCTTGTGATATTCAACGTATCGCAGAATTTGAGTCATCAGACAAAAAGCAATACCGGCCATCGACAATGACACCCCGCGTGGTGCCGACGCGAGCATTGGGCCAGTCTTCGAAACAGCCACCGGCTCGCTACTGCACAGGCGAAAGCGGGTTCCAATCGGACGCGCCAGCCAGACTTCCGATTGCAGTTTTGCCATTACATCTGATTGCGTGTCCGCTGCAGTGTTTTCCACTGCAACGTATTCCAAGAGACTGGTGCGTCCTCGGACCATGATGTCAATTTTTGCCGCCTCACCCGGCAACGGAACCGGTACCGACTCGCTACTCGAGCATGTTGCAACCGACAAGCGTTCGATCAGACTGAAGTTGACCTGGTCGGGCGGTATGCCCTGATCGGTGGGTTTTGGTACGCCGGACCAGGCTTTCAGTGGGTCAACGACCTGAATATTGCCGGACGCTGGCAAGGCTTGCATCGGCCGGCGTTGACCGTTGATGGTGAGCGAAAAAGTATTGGCCAGACTCAGCCGATGCATTGCAATCAGGGGCGATGCATCGAATGCGCGCGCAACCAATGTTTCATAATTTGAACGGTTCACACCGGCTGGCAAGCCGAAGCTGAATTCCGGTGGCCGTGCGGAACCTTTGCCCGTACCTTTGAAAAACGATCCCTCGAAGCTGTAGTCGGTCGACAACTGCGACTCAGCGACCTTGAGCGGGGTATCTGCCAGCCTGGCCAAAGCCGCGAGCCGCCCAAGCAAATCCGCCTGCATGCCGGCATTCATAAAGCCCAGTGGAAAAGGTGCAAGGTCGGTACCCTGTAGGAAAGGACCCTCGTCACTAACCATTCGCCAACTCGGCCCCCCCTCGCCTTCGGTTACGACGGCCTCTTTCTGGTGACCACCCAAAGCGCGCGCTTCGACCTTGATCGTTATCGGCTGGTTGATGCCAACTTGGGCTGTGGTTTCATGCTCGACGCTGTCACTCGCAACCCGAAAGCATAAGGGGTATCCGGAACTCTCGATCGTATCGCGAACTTCAATACCTGCCATCGCTAGAACCTGCCCCGAAATCAGTGGCGATCAGCCGCCGGCTTTGTCGCCCCAGAGCTCCTTGAGCCTTGCGTCGCGACCGCAACCGCTTCGATAATATTTGTAACGGAGCGGGTTTTTCTTATAGTAGTCCTGGTGATATTCCTCAGCCGCCCAGAAATCGGACACTTGGGTAATGTCAACGACGATATCGGCCTTGAACGATTTCGTCTTCATTAACGCCGCCTTGGACGCTTCGGCCTCGCGCTTTTGCTCGGCATTATGATAAAAAATCTCCGGTCGGTAGTGCGAACCTGAATCACAGAACTGACGCGTTTTTGTCGTCGGGTCAACGTTTAACCAGTAGACCTCGAGCAGCTTGGCGAAGCTCACCTTTTTCGGATCGAAGACGATATCCACCCCTTCGGTATGGCCTGTGCCGCCCGCCGAAACCTCCTGATAGGTGGGATTGCGGCTCTTACCGCCAATGTAGCCCGAGGTTGTCGAAATAACACCGTCAAGCTTGTCGAACGGGGCTTCCATGCACCAGAAGCAGCCGCCGGCAAAAGTTGCTCTGGCCAAACCCGCAGCCAAGTCCTTGCCGACTGGATGCGCGTTCGATTGACCCTTCCCAGGTCCTGCAACGACCAGACCCAAACCTAACATGCTGGCTAGCAGCCAGCCCTTGAGCCATTTCGTGTTGATTCGACGATTCATCATTAGTCTTCTGAAGCATTTGATGTGCTCTAAGTAGCACCGGCGCGCCCAAGCTTACTTCTGATTACCGACCATGATCGAAAAAAGGGGTTTCCAGACATGAGAATCGCCGCTGATGTGCCTCAGCGAGTTGCCTCAGCGAGTTGCCTATGCGCGTCGCTGCTCGAGCAATTCCCAACGTTCGAGCGCGCCCAGCAACTCATCTTCCAGAGCCTGAGTACGCTTTTGATCGGCGCGCACCAAACGAGCATCGCGCTTGAAATAATCGGCATTCGACATCGCTTCGGCGAGCGCACGCTGTTCGCTCTCAAGCGTCTCGATTTTCTGTGGCAATCCTTCGAGCTCGCGTTGTTCCTTGAACGACAGCTTGAGCTTCGGTGCGCGCGCGGCGGCGGTCGCGGAACCCGCCGAAGGCTCGGTAACGGACGCCCCGGACCCCTGCACCAGCGAGGTAGCGGCGGTTTTTCGGCTACCCGGTACCTCGAGTGCGAGCTGGCCGCCCAGCGCACCCTCGCCGGTCACCTCAACCCGTGCACTGGGGCGCTGCCGCACCCAGTCGCTATATCCGCCGACATACTCACGCCAGCGGCCCTCGCCTTCGAAGGCCAGCACCTGCGTCACCACATTATCCAGAAAACTGCGGTCATGGCTGACCAGAAGCAGCGTTCCGGTGTAGCTCTGAAGTGTGTCTTCGAGTAATTCCATCGACTCCATGTCGAGATCGTTGGTCGGCTCATCGAGCACAATCAGGTTCGCCGGCCGCGCAAACAGTCGCGCCAACAACAGGCGATTGCGCTCGCCACCGGAGAGCGTGCGAACCGGCGAATTGGCGCGACGCGGCGGAAACAGGAAGTCGCCGAGGTAACTCATGATGTGCTTGCGCTGATTGCCGATTTCGACATAGTCGGAGCCCGGCGCGATGGTTTCCGCCACCGTCTTCTCGGGATCGAGCTGGCCGCGCATCTGGTCGAAGTAAGCGACTTGCAAATTGGTGCCCAGCCGGACCTTGCCCGAGTCCGGCGTCAACTCACCGAGCATCAGTTTCAGCAAGGTCGACTTGCCGACCCCATTGGCACCCACCAGGCCCAGCCGATCACCGCGCTGCACGGTCATCGAAAAGTCGCGCACGATCACCTGATCACCAAACGACTTGTTGACATCGGTCAGCTCGGCAACCAGCTTGCCCGAGCGCTCACCGGCATCCAGCGAAATCCGCACCGATCCGGAACGCTCACGTCGGGCCTCACGCTCGCCACGCAGCGCTTCCAATCGGCGCACTCGACCCTCGTCGCGCGTGCGGCGCGCCTCAACACCTTTGCGAATCCAGACCTCTTCTTGTGCCCAGAATTTATCAAAGCGCCGATCGGCCTGCTTTTCGGCCGATAACTGATCGGCTCGTACCCTCTGATAGGTTGCGAAATTACCGGGAAACGAACGCAGCGTGCCGCGATCGAGCTCGACAATGCGCGTCGCCACTTTGTCCAGAAAGGATCGATCATGGGTGATGCAGATCGACGCCGGCATCTTGAGCAGCAACTCTTCGAGTCGCTCAATTCCGGCGATATCAAGATGATTGGTCGGTTCGTCCAGCAGCAGCAAATCCGGCTCGAGCGCAAACGCCAGCGCCAGCGCAGCCCGCTTGCGCTCCCCGCCGGAGGCCGATCTCGGGTCCGCCTGGCCGTCAAGATCGAAGCGATGCAGGAATTCGGTGAGCCGCGTAATCACGCGCCAGCGTTCGCGCTCATCGGCGATCTCCTCAATGGCACCGCGGATCAACAGGCTATCGTAGACCGTCGGCGGCAATGTTTCGCCACCTTCAAAAACCGACGGTGCAAGCTCGGGCAGCTCAGGCTCCTGCTCAACCATGACGACGCGCAGGCCATCGCGTCGACGCATCTCGCCATCATCGAGTTGCCGGCGGCCTTCGATGACCGCCAATAGCGATGACTTGCCGGTGCCGTTACGACCGATGAGGCCGATACGCTCGCCGGCGAGTAAGGAGAATGAGGCACGATCGAGCAGCGGCAAATCGCCAAATGCGAGTTGTGCGTTGATCAGATTCAACAGCGAGACAACACTCACTGACTAAAGTCCTGCCAGCGCATTTTTTACCGCCGCGCTGGCCCCGGCCATCTCAATGGTCGAGGCCTGCAG
>JANORY010000959.1:0-1241 GCA_031415535.1 Burkholderiales bacterium
GTCGAGTGGCAAGGGGTCGTTCCAGGCGACCGCCTTTGAAGTCCCTGGCGTGCCTTTCAGGCAGGTCGCCGAATCATTGGGCATCAGCGCAATCTGCAGTGCGTCTCTGAGCACCTGACTGCCGATCTGTGCGTAGCCCACCAGTTTGTCGGGATTGGCCAAAACTTCAAGTGATTTGCTCCACACCGAACCGGTCGCGTGAATCGCCGAGATGGTGCCCTTCTCTAGCGGCTTGACATACGGGCACCACGGGTTCGACTCGAGTTCTCCATCACGCTCGGTGAAGGTCGGGCTATCCTCGGCCGCAGTGGCTGCGCTGGCAGCAGTGTCCGTGAGGGCCGCACCGGCCGCCGAGTCGGTCAACGACAGCATAACGGCGACCAGCGCAATGCCGTCGCCGATGCAGTGATGAACCCGGGTCACCAGCGCCGTTTTGCCTTGGTAATTTTCAAGCAGATGGAACTGCCAGAGCGGCCGCTGGGGATCCAAGGGCTCACTGGCCAGCCGGGCAACCAGAGTCTGCAGCTCAAGCTGGCCCGCGCCCGCCGGCAAGGATTCGCGAACAAAATGCCGGGTCAGATCAAATTTACGATCGTCGATCCACCAAGAGCCACTGGCATCGCTGTCGACCCGTTGCTTGAAGCGTTTAAATTTCAGCAGGCGCCGCTCAAACAGTTGCCGCAGATCCTCATAGGCCACCGGCTGCTCAAACACTTGGAATCCGACGATCATCATCAGATTCTGCGGGCTGTCCATCCGCAACCAAGCGGTATCCACGCTCGACATACGTTCACGACCCATCTGCTAGCCTTTCGCCCTCAAGCGCAACTCAGGAATGCCACCCGCCCCATATAATAACCATGCTCGACAATAACCAAGCGCGACCCAACGAGTAATCGACTTTAACCACCGGAGACTGCATTGAGCGATCTGACCAAAAAATTCGAGAAGGCCCAGGCCGATTCCAAAAATCTATCGGAGCGCCCGGATAACAATACGCTGCTGCAAATCTACGCGTTGTACAAACAGGCCAGCAGCGGTGACGTTGACGGCAAACGACCCGGTTTCACCGATATGGTGGGTCGCGCCAAATGGGATGCCTGGAATGCAATCAAGGGCCTGAGCAAGAACGATGCAATGACTCAATACGTTAGCCTGATCGAAGACCTCAAGTAAGGTCGCTCAAGTAAGGTCGGGCCTGGTGATCGGCGCAGGCTAGCCAAAATACTTATCGAAATTCT
>JANORY010000960.1:0-1365 GCA_031415535.1 Burkholderiales bacterium
GGTGCTGCAGCGCATCTTCCACGGTCACATTCCGTTTCTGAAGTTCTTTCTGAAGCAGGAGCTGATCTGGGTTCCGGTGATCGGCCTGGCCTGGTGGGCACTTGATTTTCCATTCATGAAGCGCGGTCGCGGCTCCGGCGCACGCGGCAGCGATCTTAAGACCACGCGCGAAGCCTGCGAAAAATTCAAGAAAATTCCGACCACGGTGATTAATTTTGTTGAAGGCACACGCTTTACCCCCGCCAAACACGATCAGCAAAACAGTCCGTACCGGTATCTGCTGAAGCCGAAGATCGGTGGTCTCGGTATTGCATTGGCGACGATGGGCGAACAGTTTGAGGCGCTGCTCGATGTCACGATCGTCTACCCGAATGGCGTTCCCAACTTCTGGGACTTGCTCAGCGGCCGGGTCAGCGCGGTCACGGCGCGCGTGCTTGAACGGCCAATCCCGCAGTCAGTGCTGGGTAGTGATCCGATTGGCGACAAGAACTACCGCCGTCAGATCAGCGACTGGGTCGAGCAGCAGTGGTTGGAGAAAGATCAGTTGATCGCTGAACTCAAACAAGCGGTGCCGGCGGCACGGGTGGCGCAATTACACGCAACGCCCTGAGCACCGGGATTATTAAACCCTACTCTGCGCGCGCCAAATAGTCTGCGGCAGCCGCCAGGCCATCAACGCCAAACGCAATACCTTGAACGGTCAGCGCCGCTTGCACGCCGGCCAGCGCGCCGAGAATCATCGCCGGGTTCATGTCGCCAAGATGTCCGATCCGAAACACCCGCCCCGCCAGCGGACCCAAGCCGCCCGCCATCGCCACCTGGAAGCGCTCGCGCGCCACCGTGCGCAGGGCCTCGGGATCAATGCCGGCAGCCACCTCAATCGCCGTCACCGAGGTCGATCTGGCCTCGGCCACCTTGCACAGCGCACTGAGCGAACCGGCGCTCGACCAGCGCGTCACTGCGGCGTGAACCGCACCGGCCAGACTCCGGTGCCGCCGGTGAACCGAATCAAGCCCTTCGCTCTCGATCAAGTCTATTGCGACCTTCAAGCCGGCCAGATGCGCCAGCGGCGGCGTGCCGCAAAACTTGCTGGATTGCACCGTACTTTTGCGGCGTACCCAGTCCCAGTAGTAACGCGGGCCGGCATGCGCCTGGGTGAATTGCATCGCCCGCTCATTGACCGCGACAAAGCCAAGTCCGGGCGGCAGCATCAGTCCTTTTTGCGACGCGCCCATGGCGACATCGACCCGCAACTCATCCATCGCAAATGGTGCGGCGGCTAACGAGGCAACCACATCGACCACCAGCAGTGCCGGGTGGCGCGCCGCATCCAGCGCGCGTCGGATTGCAGCCAGATCGCTGGTG
>JANORY010000961.1:0-1562 GCA_031415535.1 Burkholderiales bacterium
TGCACAGCAATTTCAACTCACCGCGTGCCGGATCTGGCCAGACCGGAAACTGTTTGGGCGCAATCGTTCCATGCCGTCGGGTGTGCAGTTCGGTGGGTAGTCTTTGTGATGCGGGTATGCGCCGACTGCCGATCGGTCGGCTCTGCGGGGCGTGGGCATTCAGTAAGTGGATGCCGAAAATCGATCGTGCGCTCAGGGTCAGCAAGCCTGCGAGTTCCAGCAAGGCGGTGGTTCGGCTGCCTTGTTTGACTACTTTGAGCAGGAAACTCGAGAAGTTGGCGAAATACGAGAAATCGGTCTGCAGGACCCCCATCGGAACATCGAACTTCGCGTCGCGCGCCAGGTAAGTCAGGCGTAAGGTCATGAACTGATCCCAAGGATTCGACATCAATCCAAAGGTGAATAACTTTTCGCCGCAGATCAGATCGCCGCGTTGTAGCACGCGCCTTGAGTCGAGATAGACATCCTCGGTTACTCGCATTTCGTACAAAAACTGGCGCTGGCTGCCAATCACTGTGGCGGCCTTGATGGCGGCACCCCAGAAGGCCGGTTGCAGCCAGCGCAGGCCGCCGCCACGGCGCTTGACGGCGTTGGTCAGCCATCCGAGCGCGGCGCGGCCGATGCGCTCTATGGGCCCAGACGGAACCTCCTCGAACACCGACAAGTAGCCGGCGACCGAGAACTTGGCCGACCCGGTCGGGCTGGTCAAGCTTGCCTGGGCGGCCGAGATCGGTAATCGACGATGCGCACTGGCCAGAAACAGCCCCATATCGCGAATCGGCCCCAGACTCAATTCGATACCCAGATAGACGTCGGCGGGGCTACCCGGCAGACTGATCGGTGACGGGCTGAGCAAACGTTCAGTCACTTCAACGGCAGTCGGCCGCCGACCCGAGGTAATGACGGTCTCATTGGCGGTCAGTGCCTGCGGTTGATTCAAAAGTTCTGACCAACTCGCCCGCCCGTCCGGTGCCGGCAGCTTCCAGGCAATGATCAAGTGCTCGATGGCGCGTTCCGCCAACGCGGCAATCGTCAGCGCCGGGTTGATCCCCAGACTGCCGGGAATGATCGAGCCATCGAGCACCACCAGGGATTCATAAACGGTACTCGCTGAGGTGTCGTTGTGCGGTGCTCGCGCCTGCGCTTTTCTGAAGACCTGACCAAACTGGTTGACAACGCCCTGATCAACGTGGTCGGCCATGCCACAGCCGCCCAGCGGATGTGCGGCAATCGGTGCGCCACTGCGCGCGCTGTCATTGCGCCCGTTAAAAAGATTCGCGGTCTGGTCGCCAAACAGTTGCCACAAGGGGTTGTACAGCAGTCGACCGCCGATCTGCGCTTGATCATGCGCCTTTCTCAGGTAGCTCAAATGTTTTCTGAACGCAGCAACACCGTGACTGCTGCGAATCCTGGGCCATTCGATGTTGACCCGCCCATCGCTATCGTTGGGTTCGGCAGCGGCGCTCGAAAGCCGGATATTGCCATCGGCGCTGTCGTGGCCGAACACCGCATAGAACTGGGTGTGCGCGACCCGAAACGGATCAATCGCATCGGGGTCCAAT
>JANORY010000962.1:0-1463 GCA_031415535.1 Burkholderiales bacterium
CTACCGGTCACGATCACCGAAACGCTCGGTCACGATACCGAAACGGTGGTACACGATCCGCCGAAATGCGCGGTCACAATCCTCCGGAACGCGCGGTCACGATGCCGAAACGGCCGGTCACGATGCTCCGAAATACCCACCGACCCTCAGAACCCTCGCCAGCGAGCGCTTCGAACAAGCCTTCGGTAACCTCATTCAGGAGATACCAACATGAGACCCTATAAGCCTACCGGACTTGGTAGATGCATCGTGCGATTCTTCCAGGAGTACCTACCCTCACTTCGCGGCATGAGTCGGCACACCATCCAGAGCTACCGCGACAGCATGGTGCTATTTTTGAGATTCGCGGCGACCGACACGGCACGTTCGGTCGAGGCCTTGGACATCGGCGACATCACGGCTAATCGGGTGAGCGGATTCCTGAGTTTCCTGGAAACCGAGCGCAAGAACTGCATCGCTACCCGCAACGCGAGGCTGGCTGCACTGCACACCTTTGCGCGATTCCTGATCGCCGAGAATCCAGAGCATATGGAATGCCTGCAGCAAGTGTTGGGCCTGCCGTTCAAGCGAGGTGCCCGCGATGCGCCGA
Source organism: Burkholderiales bacterium (assembly GCA_031415535.1). Taxonomy (GTDB): domain Bacteria; phylum Pseudomonadota; class Gammaproteobacteria; order Burkholderiales; family Burkholderiaceae_E; genus JANLTP01. The sequence goes on from JANORY010000962.1 coordinate 590, forward strand.
TCGAATATCTCGAGAAGACCGAGATCGAGGCATTGCTCGCCAAGATTGACCGCTCGACGCCGTCCGGACGACGCGACTACGCACTGTTCTGCCTGATGTTCAACACCGGCGCGCGAGTCCAAGAGATATTGAATCTGCGCGTTCGTGATGTTCGGTTAGAGGCGCCGCACCAGATTCGCCTTCTCGGCAAGGGCAACAAGGTGCGTCTTTGTCCGATCTGGCCCCGCACCGCTCAGTTACTGCGCGAACTCATCAAGACGTTGAACGTCGAACCCGTCAATGAGCGTTCCCACGACCAACCCGTGTTTTTGAACGAGCGAGGTTTGCCGATGACGCGGTTCGGCGTGCGCTATCTTCTCAGGAAATACGTCAACGCAGCGACACCGGCCGCACCAACCCTCGCCGACAAGCGAATCCACCCCCATTCGCTGAGACACACGACGGCGGTCCATCTTCTGAAGGCAGGGGTCGACTTCGCAACCATCAGCCAGTGGCTCGGTCACGCCAGCCTGAACACAACGATGCGCTATGCACGTGCCGATATCGACCTTAAGAGACAGGCACTGGCGCAAGTGTTCCCTGAAGTGCTGGCCCCACCGAAAGGGGGCGCATTCATCTTCCACAGCCACAATCTGACCGGATGGCTACGCCGACTTTGACCGTTACTAATGTGGAGCACATTGATCGAGCAGACCTGCAATACGCTCGGCAATGTCCACGCTACGATTGGCTGCTCCACATAACTGCCGACTTCACATGAGTCGATTAGCAGCACCTGAGGTTTGACGTAGTGTTCCAAGACGCGCTTGATGCTGCCGGTGGCCTGTGCGGCGGCCAACGAATTGATGATGTCGACGGCACCGGTGAACAACAC
>JANORY010000963.1:0-1031 GCA_031415535.1 Burkholderiales bacterium
CCGCTTCAAAAATGCGGCTCTCGCCCTCCCGCGAAACGCTGTAATTGAAGCCTTTCCGCAGCCCGAAACCGCCAAATTCGCCCGCCCGATTGATGGCCACGAAGCCGACCTGCGCATCTTTCGTCTCGCATTTTTGGCCGATTCGTTCGACTGCTTTTCGGCAGGCAGCCGTCGGCGAAAGGCCGTTTCGCATGAATTCGACGACCAAAAAACTGCCCAGCGTTTTGAGCATCAGCTCGCCGAGGCCCGTCGCGACGGCCCCGCCAACTTCGTTATCGACAAAAAGCCCGGCACCGATTATCGGCGAATCGCCCACGCGACCGTGCATTTTGAACGCCAGGCCGCTCGTCGTGCAGGCTCCGCCGAGGTTGCCCGCCCGGTCGAGCGCGAGCAAGCCGATGGTGTCGTGCCGCTCGATATTTATGACCGGTTTGTACTCGCTTTTGAGTTTCCAGGCTTCCCAATCGGCCTTCGATTTTACGGTGAGCAGCCCGATTTTTTCAAAACACTCGGCCTCCGCAAACTGCTCCGCGCCCCTGCCGACGAGCATGACGTGCGGCGTTTTTTCCATCACCCGCCGCGCAATCGAAACCGGATGGCCAAAATTTTGGACAAAACTGACCGAGCCCGCGTTGCCTTTTTCATCCATGATGCAGGCATCGAGCGTCACATGGCCGTCGCGGTCGGGCAGGCCGCCGAGGCCGACGGACTGGTCGTTCGGGTCGGCTTCCTGGAGCCTGGCCCCGGCTTCGACGGCATCGAGGGCGCGGCCATTTTGGGTAAGAATTTTCCAGCCTTCGGCGGTTGCCTGGAGCCGGTCCCAAGTGGCTATAATGAGCGGCGAACCCGCTTTTGCAGCCGTTTTCGAGCTGTTTTCTGTGGATTTTGAATCATTTTGACAGCCGTTGAGCGCAACGGCTGCCGCTCCGAGAGCAGCGTTTTTGAGGAAATTACGGCGGTTGAACATGGTTGGGTTTCGATGAAATTTGAAAAAAAAATAGCTGGTTTGCCTTTACCCCGGAACTCTGTTC
>JANORY010000964.1:0-4065 GCA_031415535.1 Burkholderiales bacterium
CGTGGGTAGAGACGATCCGCGAACGGGTAGTCGATTAGGTAGGTCGACATCTGCAGCAGTCGCGGATCGTCACCCTGGCCGAGTTCGACCTCGAGCCGGTAGCGCTGCAGCGCGCCAAGGTAGTCGGCATAACCGAGCTCGCCGCGCAAGCGCTCAAAGATCGTCCAGTAGCGTTGCGCGCTGGCCGCGCCGAATTCATGTGTGAGATGACCGCGCAAATCGCTGATCACCTGGTCATTGTCCAGCAGCGTGTTGTCGACGTCGAACAGGAACACGACATCGTGCGGCGCTGACTTGCGCATTTTGTCCGATCCTTTGGTATGTGAATCACGACCAAAGGCTAGTCGCGACATCCCTGCCGCGTCTGTGCGTTGGCGCACACAAGCTGGCCCGGATTTATCGAAGCAGCGGGGTGGTACTCATCGGACTGGCAGGGCCTTGCTCCAGGCTCGACACCGTGTTCGTAAGCGTTGTGCGGCGCAGATCGCGCACTTCGAGCGGGTCGTAGCGCCGGGCGCGATGCATGGTGACCCGGTTATCCCACATGACCAGGTCCCATTGCCGCCAGACGTGCGCATAGACAAATTGCCGTTGCGTTGCGTGTTCGGTGAGATCGCGCAGGAAAGCTCGTGCTTCGGGTATGGGTAAACCTTCGATGGCACCGGCGTGGCTGGCCAAATAAAGCGAGAGGCGCCCGGTATTGGGATGGCGGCGCACCAGGCGCTGGCGCACCGGCACCCATTTCTGGCGCTCCGCCTCGGTGAAATCATCGAAACCGAGAACGCCGCGCGAAAACAACTGGCTATGTGAGCAGATCAGATCATGCACCTCACGCCGGGTTGATTCATCGAGCGCGTCGTAGGCGGCGCGCATGTCGGCGAACTCGGTGTTGCCACCGGCGGGTGGAATCTGGCGTGCCGACAGCAGCGAATACTTGGCCGGGACTTCTTTGAATGAGCTGTCGGAGTGCCACAGCAGATTGCCCAGCCCGAACAGGCGACGGCGGTCGTCGCGTGGCAATAATTCACCATGTTTGTCGAGATTGGAGATGTCGTTCAGCTCAATGCTGACACGCCGATCCTGCGGTGCCGCGATATCACCGGTGGCTTGTTCAAGTGGTCCGAGCTGGCGGCTGAAGGCGATTTGCTGAGCGTCGTCGAGCTGCTGATCGTGAAACACCAGCACGCCAAACTGATCCATGCCGGCATGAATGGCGGCCAAGTCAGCGTCATCAAGGTGCCGAGTCAGGTCGATACCGGACACTTCGCCGGCGAAATACGGTCGGGTTGCGGGATCGATTGGCGTAATGGCAATAATTTTCGAAAATCCCAAAACATGCGGCCAGCAAGTGCTGGCAACTCTACATCGAAGACGGCTCAAGGAACCTCCTTGAGCCGCGATTACTGCGTCAGGGTCTTTAAGGCGCGTTCTGGATATTCGACGCTTGCTTGCCTTTCGGACCTTGCACGACATCGAATTGAACTTTCTGGCCTTCCTTGAGCGACTTGAAGCCACCCATCTGAATCGCACTGAAATGCGCGAACAGATCTTCCCCACCATCATCGGGCGTAATAAAGCCGAAACCCTTGGCGTCATTAAACCACTTCACCGTGCCGATAGACATTGCTTTTCCTGTTCAAAACCCGTTGCTGCGAACCGAACTCAACGCTGGAGACAGTTCAGGCATTTAAAAAATACCCAGCAAACTATTACTAAAGAGAATCCCCCCATTGAGGCGTGATTCCGGTTGGAATCGCCTAAAACCCTTCTGGTAACGCGATTTTTTTCGAAATATCGTTCCAAGTCAAGTCCGGATACCTTATTGCTAGCGTCAGTAGCCTTGAATTTAGTCAATTCGGACTCAATTGCAGCTTGTTGTGCGGTTATTGCAGGTACCAAATAACTAATCGGTATATTTGTCTCATAATTTACCCGTTCAGCAAGGCAGTAATCCGAGCATTCGAACGCGATAGTCGACCAATCTTGGTTGTAGAGTTTGCGCAGAGGCAGAATTTGTTGAGTCAATGATCATTTGTGTGATTTTTTCCTATACCGTTCGCCTAACAGCCGTCAAACTGAGGACTTCAGTTCACAGTCGGCCGCAATCAGCGGTTAAGCGTTATTGCAGATGAACAGCGACTCGTTACAATCCGACTATGGCTACGCGTCAAGATCCGACTCCTATTCTCGAAGAGCAAGAGACTCGGGTAAAAGCGCCGCCCATGTTTCAAGTGCTTCTGTTGAACGATGATTTCACGCCGATGGAGTTTGTCATTCTGGTTTTGCAAAAATTCTTTGGCATGGGGCGCGAAAAGGCTACCCAGGTCATGTTGAAGGTTCATCGTGAAGGACGTGGCGTTTGTGGCGTCTTCCCACGCGATGTGGCAGCGACGAAAGTCGAGCAAGTTGGCAATTTTTCACGCGAGCATCAGCATCCGCTGCAGTGCGTGATGGAGGAAGCATGATCGCGCAGGAGTTGGAGGTTAGCCTCCATATGGCTTTTGTCGAAGCCCGGCAACAACGCCACGAATTCATAACCGTCGAGCATTTGCTGCTGGCATTGCTTGATAATCCGTCGGCGGCAGAAGTTCTTCGAGCCTGTGCCGCCAATATCGAAGACCTGCGCAAAAATCTGACGTCCTTTATCAAGGAAAATACGCCAGTTGTGCCCGGTACCGAGGAAATTGATACTCAGCCGACGCTCGGTTTTCAGCGCGTGATCCAACGTGCGATCATGCATGTGCAGTCGACTTCGAACGGCAAGAAGGAAGTGACCGGTGCCAACGTGCTGGTTGCCATCTTCGGTGAAAAAGACTCACATGCTGTCTACTACTTGCATCAGCAAGGCATTACCCGGCTTGACGTAGTCAACTACATTTCTCACGGTATTACCAAGAATCCGCAGCCGAAGGAAGCGCCGAAGGAAGAGGGTGCCGAGGCCGAGCAGGAGCAGGCCAACAATCAGCAATCGGCGCTTGAGCAGTACACCCAGAACTTGAACGCGGCGGCTCGTGAGGGCAAAATTGATCCGCTGATTGGCCGTGAGCATGAAGTTGAGCGCGTCATTCAAGTACTGTGCCGTCGTCGCAAAAACAACCCGCTACTGGTGGGCGAGGCCGGTGTCGGCAAAACCGCGATCGCCGAAGGTCTGGCCTGGCGCATTACCCAGAACGAGGTCCCCGAAGTGCTGGCCGATGCCACCGTGTACTCGCTCGACATGGGTGCGTTGCTGGCGGGTACCAAGTATCGCGGCGATTTCGAACAACGCCTGAAGACGGTATTAAAGCAACTAAAGGCGGCGCAACATGCAATTTTGTTCATCGACGAAATTCACACACTGATCGGTGCCGGTTCGGCCTCGGGCGGCACGCTCGACGCCTCGAATCTGTTGAAGCCGGCGCTGTCGTCCGGTGCCTTGAAGTGTATGGGTGCGACCACTTATAACGAGTACCGTGGCATCTTCGAAAAAGATCATGCTCTGTCGCGCCGGTTCCAGAAAATCGACGTTAGTGAGCCGACCGTCGAGCAGACGGTGCAGATCCTGCGTGGTCTGAAGACCCGCTTCGAAGAGCATCACGGCATCAAATACTCGTCGTCGGCGCTGTCGGCGGCGGCCGAATTGTCGGCCAAGTTCATTAATGATCGTCATTTGCCAGACAAGGCGATTGACGTGATCGACGAAGCTGGCGCAGCCCAGCGTATTTTGCCCAAGAGCAAGCAAAAGAAAGTCATCGGCAAGAGCGAGATCGAGGACATTATTTCCAAGATCGCGCGGATCCCGCCAGCCTCTGTGTCAAGCGACGATCGCTCCAAGCTGCAGACGCTTGATCGCGATCTGAAAGCCACCGTGTTCGGCCAAGACCCGGCCATTGAAGCTCTGGCGAGCGCCATCAAGATGTCGCGCTCAGGTTTGGGTAAACCCGACAAACCGATCGGCTCCTTCTTGTTCTCCGGTCCGACCGGGGTTGGCAAAACTGAAGTGGCGCGGCAATTGGCGTTTACCTTGGGCATTGAGCTGATTCGCTTCGACATGTCCGAATATATGGAACGGCACGCCGTGTCGCG
>JANORY010000965.1:0-1415 GCA_031415535.1 Burkholderiales bacterium
CCAGGGACTTAGGTAATCGACTTGCGACGAACCAGATTAACTGCCGCCAGCAAAATCAACGCGCCAACAAACGAAACTACCAACGAGGCCAGGCTGAAGTTATCCTGATTAATGGTGCCCACGCCCATCAACGGCGATAGCAGCCAGCCGCCAATCATTGCACCTATTACGCCCACCACCACGTTCAAGATAATGCCCTGCTGACCATCGGTTTTCATCATGAGGCTTGCAAGCCATCCGATAATACCGCCCATAACTAACCAGATAATGAAGTTCATTCGTTTTCACCTGAAGAAGGCGTTGAGCTGTCTAACGGCTGCAACGCGGGTTTAGTAAACGCTTTGTGATTCATCTATACCGTTGCAATCGGCACGCTTTTGGTCCTCCAGGATTTTTCAAGATAACTGGCGTCCTCATCATTTCGGGGACGAACACCCATCAGAATCCCGCCTTTCTTGATGCCCTCGTCGTATTCCTTTACGCGTTCCTCGGGAATACTCCACCCAACCAGTGCGCCTAGCACACCGCCGGACGCAGCACCCGCACCGGCTCCTGCAATTGCAGCCGCCAGCGGTCCAGCGATAACCATACCCAAACCAGGAATGGCCAGGGTGGTACCAACCGCCGCGATGCCAGCTACAACCGCACCTACCGTACCGCCAATCGCGCCACCGACGCCCGCGCCCTCAGCCGCCTTGTTGCCCAACTCAGTTTCCGTTCCCGCCGACGCAAAATGACGCTCCTTTGTTTCGTCGGACATCACCAAGTTGATATCGTCCTTGGTGTACCCCCTATCGGATAGGGCGTTGTAACCGAGTTCGGCGCTGGCTCGGTCCGGGAATAGACCGGTAACCAGTGGCTTGTTTTCATTGCCCATAATTGAACTTCCTTTTTGACTGGACTGAACATTTCAATGCGCTGACCTTTTTGTAGTTCAGCGTTCTGCACCGTCGAGGACGGATAACGCAGTCTGCATTTATCGAATGTTCAATTCTGTCGGACGAACCGCCGATCCCGCGCCAGAATGCGCTCCATTCGTGCCGGCGCAGTCCTACACGAACGCGAACTATGCTTCGATTGCCTGCGCATAGTTCGAAGCTGACTGGGGAGCTCGTCCGATAACTGAGTCCTTGGTGCGCTGGCGCACGGACAATCGCTGACAGCAGACGGAGAATTAATAGCCAATCATCACTCACCAATCACCACTCGCCAGGAGAACAACCTTGAACAAGGCCGACCCACCCACATCCTTCGGCGTCTTCAAGCCGGTCGGGCACATTTTGATTGCGTTCCGTACGGTAAACCAGTTGCAGTCAGCCACTGACCTATTAATCGCGCAGGGCTTCGAAGCGGCAGATCTGACCCGGTACTCGCCTCAAGAAATGATCGCTCAAGCCGATCAGGATTTGCTTGAA
>JANORY010000966.1:0-1566 GCA_031415535.1 Burkholderiales bacterium
GCAGTGGGAGAGACTGGCGGGGGTTAACAAGCCTCCAGACCGGCGCCGAAGGTGCAGTACCCCAAAAACTCTCAGGCAAAAGGACTACTGACATTCTGGCACTCTGGAGAGAAGGTGCGTTGCGCGTCACTGCGTAATAGCCGCCTCGCCGAAGGATCAAGGCTGATGCCGCGAGCAATACTGGCGAGTCGATGACTCGCCGCGCTCAAGGCCCAAGCTGAATCTCTCAGGCATCAAGGACAGAGGGGGCGCGCCGCTCGGCAATCGTGCCGGCGGAGTTATTGGAGCCCGCTCGTGACCTCATCAATCAATCCCGATTCACTCAAATACACCACCTCGCACGAATGGCTGCGCACTGAAGCCGACGGCAGCGTCACCGTCGGCATTACCGATCACGCGCAGGATTCGCTCGGCGAGCTGGTCTACGTCGAGCTGCCCGCCGTCGGCCGCAAGCTCAAACAAGGTGAGGCCTGCATGGTGGTTGAATCCACCAAGGCCGCGTCCGACGTCTATGCACCGATCGATGGCGAAGTCATTGCCATTAACGAAGCACTGGCCGACGCGCCGAAAACCGTCAACGAGAGCGCGTTCGAGGCTGGGTGGCTGATCAAGCTCAAGCCTTCAAACCTTGCGCAAATCGGTACGCTAATGTCCGCTGCGGCCTACACCGATCACGCTGCGAGCTGAACCCATGAACTTGTCCGATGTCAAAGCGCAAGGGCTGGCGAGCTTGTTTGGTGATGATGAATTTCACGCCCGCCATCTTGGCCCCAGCCACACCCAGGAAGCCAGCATGCTGGCGGCACTCGGTTGCCAGAGCCGCGATCAGCTCATTGCCGAAACCGTACCGGCGGCAATCCTGCAACACGCACCGCTGAAGCTGCCCGAGCCGATTACCGAGGCCGGCGCGCTCGCAGAATTACGCAAACTGGCCGAGCAGAACAAGGTTTTTCGAAGCTACATTGGCGCTGGCTACTACGGCACGATTACGCCTGAACCGATCCGCCGAAATGTGCTCGAGAACCCGGGCTGGTACACGGCCTACACGCCCTACCAGGCCGAGATTGCCCAAGGCCGGCTCGAGTCGCTGCTGAACTTTCAGCAAATGGTCATTGACCTGACCGCCCTGCCGATCGCCAACGCCTCGTTGCTCGACGAAGCCACCGCCGCCGCCGAGGCGATGGGCGTGTGCCGCCGCGCCTCGAAGTCAGCATCGAAGCGCTTTCTGGTCGACACCGCCGTCCACCCGCAATGCCTGGCGGTCATCCGCACCCGCGCGCACTGGATGGGCCTGGAGGTCGTGATGGCCTCGGTCGATGCACAACTGAGCGACGGCACCCTGCACTCGGCCGATGCCTATTTCGGTGCCTACTTGCAAAGCCCGGACACCTACGGTTGTGTACGCGATTTTTCGGCGGCGATCCGCACACTGCATTCGATCGGCGCACGCGTCGCCGTGGGCAGTGATCTGATGGCGCTGATGCTGATCAAGCCGCCTGGTGAAATGGGCGCTGACATTGCCGTCGGCTCGGCCCAGCGCTTTGGCGTGCCGATGGGTTATGGCGG
>JANORY010000967.1:0-3401 GCA_031415535.1 Burkholderiales bacterium
TTTCCACGCCTCGCCCTGATCCGGCATTGGGCGCACAACTTGGCATCAGGTTCGCCACCTTGCCTGAACTTTTGTCGGCCAGTGACTATGTCAGCCTGCATCAGCCGCTGATGCCGCAAACCCGAAACATCATAGATACCAGTGCATTGGCGCTGATGAAACCGTCCGCCATTCTCATCAATACGGCACGCGGTACTGTGCTTGATATCGATGCCCTGTACGAAGCGATGAAAACGGCAAGAGTTCTGGCCGCCGGACTCGATGTTCTGCCGCAAGAGCCGGCCAGTCTCGACTCGCCACTGATCAAGGCCTGGCACGCCGAGGAAGCCTGGCTACGCCACCGCTTGCTGTTGACGCCGCACTCAGCCTTTTGCACGCCCGAAAGCACGCGCGACATGCGTGGCTTCGCGGCCCGCACAGCCGCCCGCTACTTACGCGACGGACGGCTCGATAATTGCGTCAACGAGCAACTGCTGACGCATCGGAGATAAATAATGCAGATCAAAGCCAATCAGATTGCGGTCGTGACCGGTGGCGGTACCGGCATCGGCCGCGCCTTGTGCAGACAGTTGAGTGCGGCAGGCGTACATGTTGCACTGTGCGATTTGTCAGAAGTCAGCATGGCTGAAACCCTCGCGCTGTGCGAGGCTGGCGCTCCTGCCGGTACGCGGATCAGTTGCTTTCGAGCGGACGTCAGCATTGAAGCCGAGATGCTCGCCTTTCGCGACGCCGTTTTGCAGGCTCACGGCACCCGCCATATCAATCTCTTGTTCAATAACGCCGGCATTGGCGGTGGCGGCGGCTTCGTTGGCGGCGAACGCGCCGACTGGGAACGCACCTTCGGCGTGTGCTGGTACGGCGTCTATTTCGGAACGCGAACCTTTATGCCCTTGCTGCAGGCGAGCACCGAAGCGCACTTGATTAACGTGAGCAGCGTCAACGGTTTTTGGGCTTCGCTTGGGCCCGGTGTGCCGCACACCGCGTATGCCGCTGCCAAGTTTGCGGTGAAAGGATTTACCGAGGCCTTGATTACGGATCTGCGCTTGAACGCGCCGCACGTTCAATGTTCGGTCGTGATGCCGGGTCATATTGGAACATCAATTGCGCTGAATACCGGGCCGATTCTTGGCTACGGCGACAATCTGAATCTACCCGCCGACAAACTGGCAGCGGTTCGAACCCGCATGGTCAAGGCCGGCGCGCCGGTTGCAGACTTGTCTGATGATGCGCTGCGCCAGATGTTGCACCAGCGGGCGATAGACTTCCGCGACAACGCCCCGACCAGTGCCGATCAGGCTGCCACCATCATTCTTGATGGCGTACGCGCCAATCGATGGCGCATCCTGGTCGGTGAAGATGCCGAACGACTCGACCAGATGGTGCGCCGCGAACCGGAATCTGCCTACGAGGCCGCCTTTGCGAGCACCTGGCGCGACGGCAAGCCGCCACTTGTGCGCTAGTTTGCACGTTGTCGAGCAAAAAACATGCATTAGTTCCGGCACTGTGGAGGCTGCCAAGAGTCCGCTTGTGATGTAGTTCCTCGATCGCTCGGTCGATCGAAAATAGCATCGGGAATGCCCATTCGTGAAAGCGGCGGCTCCTGATGTCAAGAACTTTCGATCTCGGCAAATTCACAGTTTGCCTTGTCCTTCTCGCACATCTGCAAGCCTGCTCATCGGGCGGCGGCGACAACCAGGCCAACAACGTTGTCAGTGGCGCAAGCCTCGCCCAGGCGCACAACGATACAGCCGCAGTCGGGCCAACACAATCCGCACCGATCAAGGGTACCTCCGCCCGCGCCGCCCGTGGTACCCAATCCTTTGCGCGCACGCCGCGTACGCCTACTGTGCCTCGGCGACTCGATGACCTCGGGCTCGGAAGCGACAGCCGGATCATTTCGCTCGTACCGTGGTCACCTGTACCAATTGCTGACCAGCGCTGGCATTGACGTTGATTTTATCGGCACCGCCAGCATGACGCCGGCGATCGGTGGCGACCCTGACCACGAAGGCTACGGTGGTGCCTACATTGGTCCGGGCGGCAACAGCAACAATATTTGGGACCGTTTACCGGTCGCGCTCGGCAGCAGCGTCGATCCTGACATCATCATCATGGCGTTTGGCTGGAACAGCGTCTATAACGAGCCGACCGAGGCCGCCAGCAAATATCAAGGCGTCGTCAACCGGGTCGCCGTGCTCAAGCCGTCAGCGCACCTGATGCTCGCCACGCTAAGCCCGCAGCGCGGCCAGACCCAGCAACAAAGTAATCTGTCAGTGCCGTCGTATCAGGGCGTGAACGATATCGCCCGCTCGATGGCGAACCTGTCGGCGACCGACAGTATCTATCTGTCTGACTTTGCAGCAACAAACTTCGAAGACGCGGGCTATTGGGATATCATTCATTGGTTGCAGCCCAATGCGGACAAGGCGGCGCGAATCATTTTCGACAGCTTGATCGCCGGGCCGTTGAAACCCTGAAAGATGGCCTCCTCTGATTGACCGGGGCGTCCAAGCAGTTCGGCGAATCGCCTGGGACCGACAAGAAGCCTGTCGGGATTACGAATGTTGTACCAAGACAGGTTTGGGCTGCCGCTAACGGCGAGCAGTGCGGCGGCGGTTGCCGCTTACGACTCAGCCTTGAGCAAGCTATTGCTGCTGCGTAACGATCCGATGGCCGAGGTGAATGACGTCATCCGCCTCGATGCGAAATTCCCGATGGCACAGGCACTCAAAGGCATTATGTGTGTGCTGAGCACCGATCGGGCGCTGTTGCCAGAGGCCCGTGCGGCGCTGGCCTGCGGACACGCGCTTGCGCAAGCCGAAGTGATTTCGGATCCGGCCAATGACCATGCGCGCGCTCATTTGGCAGCGCTCGCGCTGTGGATTGACGGTCACCTGAATCAGGCTTGCGCGCACTGGGAAGCCATTCTGATTGACTGCCCGAATGACGCGCTGGCGCTGTTCGCCGCACATCAGACCGATTTTTTCCTGGGACACGCCCATGAGCTGCGTGATCGGGTCGCGCGCCGCCTGCCTGATGTGGTCTCGGACCCCACGTTGCAGGGCCACTACCTGGCCATGTATGCGTTTGGTCTGGAAGAAATGGGGGACTACGCGAGGGCCGAAGCGACCGGCCGAGCGGCACTGGAGATCGATCCTCATGACATCTGGGCGGTTCACGCAGTGGCGCACGTAATGGAAATGGGCAATCGCATTGACGAAGGAATTGCCTGGGTTCAGGCGAGATCGGGGGACTGGGCGAGCCGAAGCTTCTTTTCCGGACATCTGTGGTGGCATCAGGCACTCTTTTATTTCGATCGGCAACAGTGGCCAGAGGTTTTGCGGCTCTATGACGAGCGCCTGCGGCTTCATGACTCGGCGGTCGTCATGGATTTGCTTGAT
>JANORY010000968.1:0-1049 GCA_031415535.1 Burkholderiales bacterium
AGTGGATGATCTTTGCGCCGCGCAATTGAGTGACCGGTGCAGTCGCGTTGAAGGTGTCTTCCGACGCCGTAATCTCCTCCTGACCGACTGACGCTACCAACGCAAAGCGCCATGCTCGGAAGTCGTTCAGCTTTACCGAAAATTCACCGTGACACGCGAGTAATGCGCTCACATCGAACCGTCCCGGCATTCGACTGAAAAGGTCGACGAGTTCTTGCGTCATGTCGACAGACGTGTCGATGTGTCCCGGGGCGCTGGTTCACCGGCGATCAAGCCAAACACGGATACGCCGAATAATGCTGGCACCTGATCGTCGCGACCAGGGTCTGCGTGAGATGCCAGGCAGCTGCCCGTCGCCATCGACGGCTGGTGGCCGAACTCGGACATTGCGGAGAAGCGATTTTTAGATCTGAATCCGCTCGACCTCATCGAGCGAGACTTCGTCATAGCGCCGATCATATAGGCCCGTCGTTCGCGCCGATTCATGATTCGCCATACGCTGCGCGAGCTCGAGCTGACCGCCGTTTTTTAGGTAGGCCGTGATGCCTGTGGCCCGAAACGTATGGCAGCAGATCTCGATGTCGATGCCGGCAGCCATAGCGCGGCGGCGCAGCATTCGGTAGATATCGGACTGAGCCAGCGCTCGGTCAGTGAGTTTCCTTGTCTTGGCCCGAGTTGACCGGAACAGGGGCAGTTTCCGGTCGGCCGAGATCCAAGCCGACTCGATTTAGGCGTCCAGATAGGCTTCCAGGTTGTGATGGCAGGGCATATAGGATGTTCTTTGCCGCCTTTCTCGTGCAGACGCACCCAGCCGCGCTTGCTTTGGGTGTAGTAGTCCTCGCCCATCATCTTTATCTGGGCGCCAACCCGAGCAAAGGTATAGGTCATCAGCGCGATGATGGCGCGATCGCGCAAGCCGACCAGATCGGTTACGTCGATGCTGTCGAGCAGAGTGCGTGCTTCGGCCGCCGTCAGGACCGGCGTCTTGCCTTGCCGAACCGAATGTTTGGGGCCGCGCACGGAGCCCGCAGGATTGGTTGCGACAATCT
>JANORY010000969.1:0-2132 GCA_031415535.1 Burkholderiales bacterium
TCGATTGGCTCAATCGAATTCGCGAAATACGAGCGCAATACGACGCTGGCCTGCTGACAATGGCGACCGAGACCCAAACCGATAATACTTCGATGCATCCGGCCGCACTGGCGCACGCCGTCGCAAAAGCACTACCGGCCGATGCATTGGCGGTTTATGACGGCGGCCATACGACCTTCTGGAGTAATGATTTCACGCCGGTGAACGAAGTCCGAACGCGATTTCACGATCCCGGCATGAGTCACCTCGGTTTCGGCTTGCCTTATGCATTGGCGCTCAAACTGATGCACCCGGCGCGATGTGTCGTCAACATCACCGGCGATGGCTCGTTCGGATTTACCGTTCAGGAGCTCGATACCGCACGGCGCAATGCGCTTGCCGTGGTCACCATTATTCATAACAACGAATCCTGGGGGATCATTCGTTCCGGCCAACGCAAGCAACTCGATTTCGAGTTGGGTACCTCGCTGGCCGGTACCGATTATGCGGCCATCGCACGCGGCTTCGGCTGCTTCGGCGAACCGGTGACGCACGCCGAGGGCTTGCCACCGGCCCTGGCGCGCGGACTAGAATCCGGACTGCCTGTCGTACTGGATTGCCGCACGCGTTTTGTGCCGCATCCGGCCACGCCGATGTTCGGCAGCATGAATCGCTACGGGTTTGAGGCGCTGACGCGGCTGTGAATATCGGCAGGCGCTCGAGAAAAGTCTGACGCTCTGAAACTGTAATGCGCCGAACAGCTCGCGACTGGCATCATCGCGACTGCCATCAACAAGGAGTCTGTGTGAAATCACCCTGGATCAGCGCCCTGCGCAGTGTCGCCCTTACCGTACCCGATTTGGCCGTCGCTGAGACCTTTTACACCCAGATCTGGAATCTCGATGTCATCGAACGCAGCGACCAGGTGCTCCACCTGGGCGGCAGCGGCACTGACCATCATCTGTTGGCCTTGCATCTGGCCGTCGGTATACCGCAAATTCTCAAGGTGACATTTCGGGCCAGAAGTATCGATTCATTGCAGGCCGTTGCTCGTGCAACGGTCGCTGCAGGCGGCAGCGTTGAGCGCGCGCAATCGGCGGCGGCCGATCCTGCGGCGGGACAGTCAATCATTATCCGGGACGGTCATGGCCGCCGATTTGAAGTTGTGTTTGGCGATCGGCTGCGCGACGCCCCTGCGACAGTACCCGCCGATCGACCGATTCGCCTCGCTCACACGGTGCTTAATAGCCACGACATCGCCGGCTCACAGCAATTCATTGAACAGGCGCTGGGGTTTGTACTCGCCGACCGTACGCGAATCATGGCCTTCATGAATTGTAATGACGACCACCACAGTCTGGCGCTTGGCGATGCCGACAATGATGCCCTGAACCATATTGCCTTCCTGATGCCAAGCCTGGACAGCGTGATGCGCGGTGGCGGCCGCATGAAGGACGCCGGTCATACTATTCAATGGGGGCCTGGGCGTCATGGGCCTGGCGATAACACCTTCAACTATTTCATCGACCCCTTTGGCATCGTGATTGAATACACCGCCGAGGTGGAACAGATTGACGACGGCTACATCGTAGGCGGTGCACAGGATTGGGCCTGGCCGGCGGGCCGGTTTGATCATTGGGGAATATCGGTGGCACCGACGCAGCTTCTGAAAGAGGCGCAGCGCCGCGTTCGCTTCGCGGCTTCACTGTAATGCTTGTGCGAAGTTCCGCAGTCGTGATCCGCGCCGAAGCATGAAAATACCGAAGACGTATGATGTTGCCATCGTGGGCTTCGGGCCGGTCGGCGCGACTGCCGCTGCGCTGCTGGGCCAGGCGGGCCTGTCGGTGTATGTCTGTGATCGCGCCAGGCAAGTCTACGAGACACCACGAGCTCTTGCGCTGGATCATGAAATCATGCGGGTGTTCCAGCAGATTGGCATCGTTGAGCAGATTGCACCGTTCGTTGAAGCGTTCACGCCTTCCGAATATTTTGGGGTCGACGGACAGTTGATTCGCCGCATGACGATGGTCGATCCGCCGTATCCACAAGGCTACACACCGTCGCTGGTGTTCACGCAACCCAGAATTGAATCAGCCTTGCGCGAGCGGGTCGGGCAGCTTGCCAACGTAAGCGTCGAACTCGGGTTCGAGCTG
>JANORY010000970.1:0-1574 GCA_031415535.1 Burkholderiales bacterium
CTCAAGCGCGACATGACCGCGCTGCAAAAACTCGGCGTGCAACTGCTCGCACTACCGGTGTCGCAGTTCAAGCACCTCGATCTGCCCGAAAGCCTGCGCGATGCGATCGAGCTGGCCCGAAAAATCACCAGTCACGAGGGCCGCCGCCGGCAACTGCAACTGATCGGCAAGCTGATGAGAATGGTTGACGCCGGACCGATTCAGCAAGCGATTGCAAAAATGAATGGTGAACATCGGGCCGAGGCGCTGCGCCACCATGCGATCGAACATTGGCGCGATCAACTACTGGCAGGTGACCCGGCATTGAGCGAAATTCGAGCTCGTTTCCCAAATATCGACTTCGAGCGTCTGCAACGCTTGGTGAACGAGGCACGCAGCGAACAAGCCGAGCAGCGCCCGTTGCGCGCCAATCGAGAATTATTCCGACTGGTGCGAGACACCCTTGAGCCAGGTGTGGTGCTTCAAACTGGTTCCCAGGATGCCTCATGAGTGATCGCCCAGCGGCCGTAGCGAGCGAACCTGCGGAAGCCATCGCCCGCATTGGCTTGGTCTCAATCAGCGACCGAGCCTCGAGCGGGGTCTATGCAGACCAGGGCTTGCCGTCGCTGGAGCTTTGGCTGCGGCGCGCCTTGCGCAGCCGTTTCGAGGCGATCACGCGGCTCATTCCCGATGAACGGCCAATCATCGAAGCGACGCTGATCGAGTTGGTGGAGCAACAAGGTTGTTCACTGATTCTGACCACCGGTGGCACTGGCCCGGCGCTGCGTGATGTGACCCCCGAGGCGACGCTGGCGGTGGCCGATCGCGAGATGCCGGGGTTCGGTGAACAGATGCGCCAGATCAGCCTGAATTTTGTGCCAACCGCCATTTTGTCGCGACAGGTGGCGGTGATTCGCGGCCAATGCCTGATCATCAATCTGCCAGGCCAGCCAAAGTCAATTCAGGAAACGCTGGAGGGCTTGCGCGGCGACGACGGCAAGCAGCGGGTTCACGGCATCTTTGCGGCGGTTCCGTACTGCCTGGATCTGATCGGTGCCCGGTATCTGGAAACCGATGACGCCGTGTGCAAGGCGTTTCGACCCAAGGCAGCGATTCGCAAGCCGGCCTGAACCGATATGGCCTCCGTGTTTGCGCCGCTGCTGGCCTGGGCCAAAAACATCCGCCGCGATGCCGTCGCACTATGGTTTGTTGCGAAGGATGCGCGCACACCGTTGTGGGTCAAGTGCCTGGTCTGGCTGGTGGTGGCCTATGCATTAAGCCCGATTGATCTGATTCCGGATTTCATACCGATTCTCGGGCTGCTCGATGAGGCCCTGCTGTTGCCAATCGCCATCTGGCTGGCGGCCCGCAGTGTGCCGCCAGAGGTCATGGATGACGCACGTTCGTTGGCCATGACGACCATTGAGCGCCCGCAATCGCGGATCGGCATGTTTATCATTATCGCTATCTGGTTGCTGCTGGCTTATGTGCTGATTCGGTGGTTGCTCGGGTAACTGAAAACACACCGGCCAAGCTGCGGATCGCAGTCATGGCTTTCTCCAGCGCTGCCGCGTCGGCTACTTCAAGCAACAACT
>JANORY010000971.1:0-2992 GCA_031415535.1 Burkholderiales bacterium
CTGCAGACTCCCACCTGAGCCTCGAATCAGCGATCGAACTGTAAATCTGAATCCAAATCTGAATCGAAATATAACGGATGGTGCGATCTTCAAGCCTGGTCCTGGCTTCTGCTAACCCCGGCAAACTCGCGGAGTTCAGGGAAATGTTCGCGCCGCTCGGCATTGAGGTTCGCAGCCAGGGCGATTTCGACATTCAGGCAGCGCCTGAGCCGCACATCACCTTTATCGAGAATGCCTTGCTGAAGGCGCGTCATGCGAGTCGTCTGAGCGGCTTGCCGGCGTTGGCCGACGATTCCGGCATTTGTGTGTCGGCGCTGGGTGGTGCTCCTGGCGTGCGTTCGGCGCGCTTTTCGGAACTGGCTGGCGGTGCCTCGGGCGACGCGGCCAATAACCGCCTATTAGTTGACCGCTTAAGCGGCTGCCAGGATCGTAGCGCCTACTACTACTGTGTGCTGGTGTTGGTGCGCGCGCTCGATGATCCGCAACCGCTGATTGCCGACGGCCGTTGGTCAGGTGAAGTCGTGGCGATTCCGCGCGGGCAGGGCGGATTCGGCTACGACGCCCATTTTTTCCTGCCGGCGCTGGGTCGTTGCGCAGCGGAGTTGTCGCGCTCGGAGAAAAATTCGTTGAGTCATCGGGGCCGGGCCTTGCAAAGTCTCGTGCAACAGTTACAAGAACAGCAATGGAGTAAACCCGAATGACGCCGATCCTGCGCAAGCCATCGGCAATTGGCATCGTGACGCAACTGCCACTGTCGGTGTACATTCACTTGCCCTGGTGCTTGAAGAAGTGTCCGTACTGTGATTTTAATTCACATGAGTTGCGTGCCGGCAACGCACTGAGTGACGAAGTGCAACAGGCTTACCTGAAAAGTCTGCAGCATGACCTGGAGTCGGCCTTACCCTGGGTCTGGGGGCGTAGCGTGCATTCGATTTTTATCGGCGGCGGCACTCCGTCACTCTTTTCGGCGCGCTCGATCGATCAATTGTTGGGTCTGCTGCGCGCATTGCTGCGGGTTAACGCGGATGCCGAAGTCACGCTTGAGGCGAACCCCGGAACCTTCGAGGCGCAACGTTTCAAGGATTTTCGAAGCGCCGGGGTTAATCGCCTGTCAATCGGCGTACAGTCCTTTAATGATGATCATTTGAAGGCCCTGGGACGGGTCCACGATGCGACGGCCGCGCGGCAAGCTGTGGCACTGGCGGCCGAGGTCTTCCCGAGCTTTAATCTCGATCTGATGTACGGCCTGCCCAATCAGAGTCTGCCGCAATTGCAAGCCGATCTGGCCACCGCGCTGTCGTTCGCACCGCCGCACCTGTCGTATTACAACCTGACGCTTGAGCCTAATACCTATTTCGCGAGCCATCCGCCGCCGCTGCCCGATGAGGACAGCATTGCCGATATGCAAGAACTGATTGGCGCGCAGGCACGGCCGGCGGGCTTGGCGCATTACGAGGTGTCGGCCTATGCCCGCGCGGGCCACCGGGCTGCGCACAACCTGAATTACTGGCAGTTTGGTGACTATTTGGGTTTGGGTGCCGGCGCGCACAGCAAGCTCAGTCTTCATGATGGCGTGCTGCGCCAGAGCCGTTTTAAGCATCCAGTCAAATACCAAGCGCAAGCTGCGGTCGGCGCTGCCGTTGAGGACGAACGCCACTTGACGCCCGATGACCTGGTCTTCGAGTTCATGCTCAATGCCCTGCGTCTGGTTGAGGGTGTGCCCAGCGAGTTGTTCGCCGAACGCACCGGCTTGTCGATCGCGCGGATCTCGGCCACCTTGCTGAAAGCCGAACAACAGGGCTTGCTGCTGGCCGATACAGCCCGTATTGCACCGAGTCCGTTGGGATTGCGCTTCCTGAACGATCTGCAGCAGATGTTCCTGGCCTGATCGATTTGCACGAATGCACTAAAAAGGTGCGTTTGCGTGATGAGTAGTTTGCTTGCCTTGGTTCGGTGCATAACAATGGAATCAGCACGAAACGCGTTGCACGTTTATGGTGCATACTTTCGGTTTGACCAATGGCATGAAACCTGCTCATTTGCCCTGTCTAAGGAAAACCCACAAAATATTGGGTTGCAGTTTAGAAAATTGCCTCCCAGCGCGGGTCGCAGTGTTTGCGCAGAAAACGTTTTGACCGTAGTACCCCGTTTACAAAAATATCTATCAGGAGTGATTCGCAATGGCGACCGCCAAAGACGTAATGAAAATGGTTACCGACAACGAGGTGAAGTTTGTCGACTTTCGATTCACCGACACACGGGGCAAGGAACAGCATGTCACCGTACCGGTAAGTCATTTCGATAACGACAAGTTCGTATCCGGGCACGCATTTGACGGCTCTTCGATCGCCGGTTGGAAAGGCATTGAGGCGTCCGACATGTTGCTGATGCCAGACCCGAATACCGCCAACATGGACCCGTTTCGCGAAGAACCGACACTGCTGCTGACCTGCGACGTGGTCGAGCCGTCCGATGGCAAGGGTTATGACCGTGACCCGCGTTCGCTGGGCCGTCGTGCCGAAGCGTATCTGAAGTCGAGTGGCGTTGGCGATCAGGCGTTCTTCGGCCCGGAGCCCGAGTTCTTCATTTTTGATTCGGTTACCTGGAACGTTGATATGGCCGGCTGTTCGGTCAAGATCAACTCCGAAGAGGCACCCTGGAGCACCGGCAAGGAGTTTGAAGGCGGTAACCTGGGCCATCGCCCGGCGCTGAAGGGCGGCTATTTCCCGGTTCCGCCGGTCGATTCCTTCCAGGACATGCGCTCCGAGATGTGCATCTTGCTCGAGCAGATGGGCGTGCCGGTTGAGGTGCATCACCATGAAGTCGCGGCACCCGGACAGTGCGAAATCGGCACTAAATTTACCAGTTTGGTGCAGCGCGCTGACTGGAATCAAATTCTCAAGTACGTGGTCCTGAATGTCGCGCACAGCTACGGCAAAACGGCTACCTTCATGCCCAAGCCGGTGGTTGGCGACAACGGTTCGGGCATGCA
>JANORY010000972.1:0-5230 GCA_031415535.1 Burkholderiales bacterium
AAGGCACCTCGCCCAAGTCAATCTACGATATGGTGATCACTGCGGTGGAGCGACCGATGCTTGAAGTGGTGATGAAACAAGCGCATGGCAATCAACTGCGCGCCAGCGAAATGCTCGGCATTAATCGAAATACGCTGCGCAAAAAACTCGGCAGCCACGGACTCCTATAAAACCAATGAGCCAGCACCGCGTTACCCAGGCCTTGATCAGCGTTTCCGAAAAAGCGGGCGTGCTGGCGTTTGCCCGTGAACTGCATCTGCTGGGCGTGCGACTGTTGTCGACCGGCGGCACTGCCAAGCTGTTGTCGCAAGCCGGCTTGCCGGTCACCGAGGTATCGCAACACACCGGTTTTCCCGAAATGCTCGATGGCCGCGTGAAGACCCTGCATCCGAAAATTCATGGCGGCCTGCTGGCGCGCCGCGATCGCCCTGAACATTTGCAGGCAATTGCCGATCACGACATCAGCGCAATCGATTTACTGGTGGTGAATCTGTACCCGTTCGCACAAACGGTCGCAAAGCCTGATTGCAGTTTCGAGGACGCTATCGAGAATATCGATATTGGTGGGCCAGCCATGCTGCGTGCGGCGGCAAAGAACCATCAAGGCGTTGCGGTGGTCATTGATCCGGCTGACTATCAACCGGTCTTGGATGATTTGCGTCGCTCCGGTGGTGTAGCGCCGGCCCTTCGCTTCGAGCTCGCCCGCAAGGCCTTTGCGCATACCGCTCAATACGATGGCGCGGTGGCCAACTATTTGGGTCGACTCGATGCACAAGCGCCACAGAACGGTCTGCACGACGCCTATCCGGTGACGTTTAACCAGCAGTGGCAGCGGGTTCAAAACCTGCGCTATGGCGAGAATCCTCATCAAAGCGCGGCGTTTTATCGTGATGCCAATCCACCCATCGGCAGTCTTGCAACCTACACGCAACTGCAGGGCAAGGAGCTCTCATATAACAACATTGCCGATGCCGACGCGGCCTGGGAGTGCGTCCGGGGCTTTGATTCTGCTGCTAGCGCCTGCGTCATTGTCAAACATGCGAACCCGTGCGGCGTCGCGGTCGCGGCCAGTTGTCTGCAGGCGTACGCCGGCGCACTGGCAACCGACCCGACCTCGGCGTTCGGCGGCATTATCGCGTTCAATCATGAAGTCGATGAGGCTTGTGCGCAGCAGGTGGCCAAGCAGTTTGTCGAAGTACTGATGGCACCGACATTTTCGGCGTCAGCGTTGGCGGTATTCGCCGACAAGAAAAATGTTCGCTTGCTCAAAATTGCGCTCGGCAAACAAGGTGCTACGGACATGGATCCCGCCGGCACGGACCTCGCCCGCGTGGGCGAACCGGTGTCGAATGCCTATGACCTGAAGCGGGTCGGCGGCGGCCTGTTGGTGCAATCGCCGGACAGCCACCGATTGATCGCCAGCGAGCTTCGGGTGGTCACCCGACGCCAGCCCACCGCCCTGCAACTGAGCGACCTGTTGTTTGCATGGCAGGTAGCAAAATTTGTAAAGTCGAATGCCATCGTCTTTTGCGGAGACGGCAAAACCTTGGGCGTGGGTGCCGGTCAAATGAGTCGAGTCGATTCCGCACGCATTGCATCGATCAAGTCGCACAATGCCGGCTTGAGTCTCGCCGGTTCGGTGGTTGCATCCGATGCGTTCTTCCCGTTTCGCGATGGCCTGGATGTCGTCATCGATGCCGGCGCGGTCGCGGTGATTCAGCCCGGTGGCTCGATGCGCGATGACGAAGTAATCGCCGCTGCCAACGAACGTGATGTCACGATGGTCCTGACGGGTGTCCGGCATTTCCGTCATTGAGCGTCAGCGTATTCTGGGTATTGATCCGGGTCTGCGCATCACCGGTTTTGGCGTTATCGAAAAAACCGGCAATAAACTTCAGTATGTCGCCAGTGGCATCATCCGGGTTCCGGACGGCGAGTTGCCACACCGGCTGGCAGCGATCTTCGCGCAACTGCAAGTGGTGATGTCGCAGTATCACCCAACTCAGACCGCGATTGAAAAAGTGTTCGTGAACATCAATCCGCAATCGACCCTGCTACTGGGTCAGGCGCGCGGTGCGGCGATTACGGCAATGGCCTCGGCGGGCTTGCCGGTGGCTGAGTACACGGCGCTGCAGATCAAACAGTCGGTAGTCGGCTATGGCAAGGCGACCAAAGAGCAGGTCCAGGAAATGATGGTCCGGCTGCTGCAACTGCCCGGCAGGCCCTCGAAGGATGCAGCCGACGCGCTGGCCTGCGCGGTCTGCCATGCCCATATGCAGCATCTGGTCGGCGAACTCGGCAAGCTCGATGTGGCCGGTGGCAAACGCGGCCGGCGGCTGCGGCGCGGTAGACTGTCGAGCTAAACTCACTGGCAAACGAATGAATTCCCATGATCGGTAGATTGACCGGTGCTCTGGTGCGCAAGGACCCGCCCTCGGTTATGGTTGATGCCCAGGGTGTGGGGTATGAGATTGATGTGCCGATGAGCACGTTCTACGATCTGCCGGCCTTGGGCGAGCGAGTTACCTTGCTGACCCACCTGGTGGTCCGTGAAGACGCACATTTGCTGTACGGCTTTTTGACCGAAAATGAGCGCGAAGGCTTCCGGCTATTGATCCGCATCTCGGGGGTTGGTCCGCGCACTGCCCTGTCCTTGTTGTCCGGCTTGTCGGTCGCCGATCTGGCGCAAGCAGTCGCCCTGCAAGAGCCTGGCCGATTAACCAAGGTGCCCGGCATCGGCAAGAAAACTGCCGAACGTTTGCTGCTTGAATTAAAGGGCAAACTGTCGCCCGAATCGCTGCCGACACCGTCCAGCCCGATGTCCGATTCCAGTACCGACGTGCTGCGCGCCTTGCTCGCCCTTGGCTATTCGGAGAAGGAAGCCCGACTGGCGATTCGCTCGCTGGACACGACGCTGTCACTGTCGGATGGCATCAAGCTGGCGCTCAAGGCACTGGCCCGGGTCTGACCACATGATCGAACCCGATCGACTGATTGCGCCGACCGCAACTTCGCCTAACGAGGAAGTGGTCGAGCGTGCGCTGCGCCCGAAGAGTCTCGCCGAGTATGTCGGTCAGGCCAAAATTCGCGAACAACTCGACATCTTCATTCGCGCCGCGCGTAATCGCGGCGAGGCGCTCGACCATCTGCTGCTGTTTGGTCCACCCGGTTTGGGTAAAACCACACTGGCGCACATTGTCGCCGCCGAGATGGGCGTCAACATGCGCCAGACGTCTGGCCCGGTGCTTGAGCGACCGGGCGATCTCGCGGCGCTTCTGACCAATCTTGAAAAAAACGATGTGCTGTTCATCGACGAGATCCATCGTCTGTCGCCGATCGTCGAGGAAATTTTGTATCCGGCGCTGGAGGACTACCAGATCGACATCATGATCGGCGAGGGGCCGGCGGCGCGTTCGATTAAGCTTGACCTGCAACCGTTTACCTTGGTTGGCGCGACCACGCGGGCCGGCATGTTGACCAATCCACTGCGTGATCGATTCGGCATCGTCTCGCGGCTGGAGTTCTATGAGGTCAGTGAATTGACCCTTATTGTGACGCGTTCAGCGAGTCTCTTGAATGCGCGAATTGACCAGGCCGGTGCTCATGAAATCGCGCGCCGTTCACGTGGCACACCGCGTATTGCGAACCGATTGTTACGGCGCGTCCGCGATTATGCCGAGGTGAAGTCTGACGGTTCAATTAGCGCGCGTACCGCCGATCTGGCCTTATCGATGCTCGATGTCGACGCACAAGGCCTGGACGTTATGGACCGCAAATTGTTGCGCGCGATTCTGGATAAATTCGCCGGCGGCCCGGTCGGGGTCGACAACCTGGCGGCCGCCATTGGCGAGGAGCGCGATACCATTGAAGACGTGCTCGAACCGTTTTTGATTCAGCAAGGATTCCTGCAGCGGACACCGCGCGGGCGAATTGCAACAGCGGCTGCTTATCGCCACTTTGGTCTGGTCGCGCCCGCCCAGGAACTGAATCCCGAGCTGTGGGACGGCGATCCGGCTTCATTAAAAAGCGGCGATGATGACTGACTCAGTATCAGCCAGGAGATTTGCGAGGAAATATGCGAGCAGAATTTCCAGGAGTTCAGCGCGTGGATGATAGTGTCGACGAACACAATAATTTCACGGAGAGATTAGCGCGCGCTACGCCCAGTATCTGGGTGACGCCGTTATTGGTGGCGCTCAACGTACTGGTTTGGTTGGCAGGCTTGACCATGGGCATCGATCCGATCTCGCCGAAGGTCAAGGATTTGGCCCTCTGGGGCGGTAACTATTTGCCAATGACCTTGCAGCAGCCCTGGCGGCTGATGAGCGCAACGTTCCTGCACGGCGGCATCATTCACCTGGGCATGAACATGTGGGCACTGTGGAGTACCGGCGCATTGGTTGAGCGCTTCTACGGCAACAAACAGTTTCTGCTGCTTTATCTGTTAGCCGGACTATTCGGATCGCTGGCCAGTCTGTTTTTCTCGGCACGGACCGGCGTTTCGGTCGGTGCCTCGGGCGCGATCTTCGGCGTAGTGGGTGCCATCCTGGCGGCGATCTACACCAAACACGGCAAGATGCCCGGCAGCATGGTCAAGGCTCTGAAAGCGTCCATGTTGCCGTTTGTCGCGTTCTCGCTGTTTATGGGGTTCACCAGCGCACATATCGACAACGCGGCCCATATCGGTGGCGGCGTTGCGGGATTTGTATTGGCCATGATCCTGGCCGAGAAATTTGATTGGGATGAGTACCGTCGTCAGGCCATTCCACGCGTGCTGGCGGCGCTTGCCCTATGTGCTGCGCTGACTTATGTCATCTGGACACAACTGCCCAAACCAGCGATGTGAATTTGACCGATACGCGCAGCGACGAAGCCCTGATGCTGGCCTTTCGGGCCGGCGAGGCGGCCGCGTTCGATGTCTTGTATCAACGACATCGCACCTGGCTCTACAACACGCTGTGCCGGCAACTGCAAGACCGCAGCAAGGCCGACGATGTATTTCAGGAAACCTGGCTCAGTCTGGTTCGATCGGCCACTCGTTACGAGCCGAAGGCCAAATTCAGTAGCTGGCTGTATCTGTTGGCCCGGCAGCGGCTGGTCGACCAATGGCGACAGATTAACCCCGATATTGAATTGTCAACGTTTAATACTGATGCAGACCAAGCTGAACATCCTGATCTGGTTGCCGCACTCGCCGACGAATCGGCCGATCCAATGCGTCAGCTCGAGC
>JANORY010000973.1:0-1280 GCA_031415535.1 Burkholderiales bacterium
TCAGAGCGATGAACTTGGGTATACCTACGCGGCGAAGTCTACACCAAATAATGTCGACCGCGCAAAAAATAAAGAATGCTTGTACCGGTCGTCAGTTTTGGGGTGAAAACTATTCAGATCAGCGACTGACCCGGTCGAACCAGCTCGAACGCCACTGGCTTGAGCGTCAAATCCAACCCGCCCCGCAGCTCGCGCACCACGGTGTAGGTCGATTGTTCGAGATGACGAACCTCCGGGAAGTCCTCACGATAATGCGCGCCGCGCGAGTCCACGCGTGCAATGGCCGCATGGACGATGCTCTGACTGACCTGAATCAGACTCGACAAATTTAACCAGTCATGCCAGGTCAAATTAAAAGAGCGATCACTGTCGGCGACACCAGTTTGACTCAATTCCGCTTTTAATTCGAGCAGCCGTCGGGCCGCACGATCGAGACTGACGCGGTTGCGGCTGATACCGGCATCGATCCACATCAGTTCATAAAGCGCGTTGCGAATGTGCTCCAGGCCAGACGGGCCAATCAAATTATTCTTGCCCGGTCCGGAAATTTTGATGGCGTTGCGGGCGAGCACAAACGGTTGTTCGCAATAACTGATCGCAGCGTCGATTCTGTTGCCATCCGGCTCCTGCCAGACCGCCCCAGCCTGCACCCAGACAGCCATCGAGTCGCCGGCGATACCGCCAAACACCGTCGAGTTGGCGACCCCATTGCCACCCAGCCGATTGGCACCATGAACGCCACCGGTGTCTTCGCCAGCGGCGAACAGGCCAGGCAATTCGGTCGAACAATCCGGGTTGAACTGCACACCGCCCATCATGTAGTGCGCCGTCGGCACCACCTCGACTCGCCCGGCCGCCAAGTCGAAGCCGCAATCGCTACAGCGCGAAACCATACCCTTGAACAATTGGCGCACCTTTGCGGGGCCGAGCGGCTTCATGTCGATGTAAACGCCGCCATTCGGCGTGGTTCGGTGCGCGCGCATTTCAGCGTATATGGCACGCGACACGATATCGCGGGTGGCCCGTTCGGCACGTTCGTCACAGGCCAGCATGAATCGCTCACCGGCACCGTTCAGCAACCAGCCACCGGCACCTCTGAGCCCTTCCTCGAGTACCGTCCCGGTCATTCGAGTACCGGTGCCGGCCAGCAAGCCGGTCGGGTGAAACTGCACCATCTCCATGTCGCGCAAGGGCAGGCCCGCCGACAGCGCCATCGCCAAACCATCGCAGCTTTTGTCGCCCGAGGGCGTATGGTATTTGTACATGGTCGGGCCGCCGCC
>JANORY010000974.1:0-3972 GCA_031415535.1 Burkholderiales bacterium
GTTTTGTTCGCTCTGATTCAATATCCCTTGTGGTTAGGCAAGGGCGGTTGGCTCAGAGTGTTCGAACTTGACCGGCAATTGAGTATTGCTCGACAGACCAATTTTCGAATGGAAGTCAAGAATCAGGCACTTGAAGGTGAGGTGCGTGATTTGAATCAAGGTTTGCTGGCGATCGAAGAGCGCGCGCGCTATGAACTCGGTATGGTACGTAGCGACGAGTTATTTATCCAGATCAATTCGGTTCAGAAAGAGTCGCCGCCACCCGTGCGGCGCGACGGTCTTGGCTTGGGTCACGACGCGCCGGCTAAAGTGTTGGCGAGTGTACCGCCAAGCTATTCGCTAGTGCCTTAAAACCGACTCAGGGGCTGGTGTTGCGTCGTTAAACAACTGCGCACTGTCGATGGCATCGAAGGCATACCGCTCGTTACAGAAATCGCAGTGCACTTCAACATCGGGTCGCTCGCTGAGAATTTCCTCAACTTCAACGCGCCCCAGCATTCGCAACATGGACGCCACTTTCTCGCGCGTGCAACTGCAGGCGAAGCGACAGGACCGAGTCTCGACGGTTTGAGTTTTTTCTTGCCAAAACAGTCGATGCAGCAGCGCCTCGGGCGTGAGGCTCAGAAGCTCTTGCTCGGTGACCGTATCGGCTAGCAATACCAGACGATCCCAGGCGTCGCTGTCGGTCGCTGATCGAATTCCGCCATCACCAGGCAGCTTCTGCAACAGCAGGCCGCAGGCACGATTTTGATTGGCACTTAACCAGATTCGAGTAGGGATTTGCTCAGAGCGCTGCATGTACGATTCGAGCATAAGTGCGATTGAGTCGGCCTCAAGCGAGACGATACCCTGGTAGGTTTGGCGATTCTCAGCCGACGGACCTGGGTCCAAGGTGACCACAAAGCGGCCCTTGCCATTGCGGTTAACCAGGCTTTCCAGCGAGTCATGATCGTTGAGCGTGGCATGTTCGCCGAGCTTTGCGGTGGCCCGAAATTCGCCGTTAGCGGAACTCTCGACCACGATCAGTTTGACCGGTCCGTCGCCGTGAATCTGCAGAATCAGGCTACCCTCAAATTTCAGCGCCGCTGCCAGCAGCACGCCGGCTGCACTCAGGCGACCCAGCTCCGTAATCAGAACGGCAGGCAACTCATGGCGATTGATGATTTCGCGCCAAGAGCGGGTCAGGGTGACCATCTGAGCGCGCACGCTGCCTTCGCCCAACAACAGGCGTTGCATCTGATCGTCTTTCCCTACGTCGGTCACGATGTGCGCTCAGGAAATCCGCTGCAAATGGTGCCGGTAGTATTCAGCGCGCTTGGCGTAGTGCATGCAATTTATTTGGAAGCGAGCCAACTCTTCATCACTTAATTGCCGAACCACTTTGCCGGGCGAGCCGATAACGAGACTGCGCTCCGGGATGACTT
The DNA here is from genome assembly GCA_031415535.1 of Burkholderiales bacterium. GTDB lineage: Bacteria > Pseudomonadota > Gammaproteobacteria > Burkholderiales > Burkholderiaceae_E > JANLTP01. The sequence goes on from JANORY010000974.1 coordinate 1,425, forward strand.
TGCCTTCGGTCACAATGGCCCCAGCGCCGATCAGACAATGTTTGCCAATCACTGCGCCGTTCAGAATCACCGATTGGATACCAATCAGGCAACCGTCGCCAATCTGACAACCGTGCAGCATCGCTTGATGGCCAATAGTGACCCACTCGCCGACCTGCAACTTAAGTCCGACGTCAGTGTGAAGCACCGCACTTTCCTGAATATTGGTGCCGGTGCCGATCCGAATTTCGTCATTGTCGCCGCGCAGGACCGCGTTAAACCAAACGCTGGTCTGGGCCGCAAGGTAGACCGAGCCGATCACTTGCGCGGAGTCTGTGACATAGGCGCTGGCGTGGATCGAAGGTGATTTATCTGGCAGGCTGAAAACGGCCATGGGTAAACTTTCCAGATGGCTCCTCGACCTGGGCTCGAACCAGGGACCTACGGATTAACAGTCCGGCGCTCTACCAACTGAGCTATCGAGGAATAGCCTTCCATTGTAGCAATTTTCTGATTGCGCTTAGTTGCTCGGTTGTACGCCGCAGGCAGAGCGGCTGCAAAACCGGGCAGGTCACAGAACTTTGACGATTGAATCGAGCACGTAGTCGATGTTCTTCAAATTCAGTGCGGCCAGACAGACCCGTCCGGTGCCGATTGCGTAGACACCGAACTCCTCGCGAAGCCGATCGACCTGCGCCTCGGTCAGTCCTGAATACGAAAACATGCCACTTTGTCGGGCAACAAAAGAGAAGTCCTGGGCGACACCGCGCGTCTTCAACCCGTCGACAAAGGCAGCTCGCATCTGTTTAATGCGATCGCGCATCTGCGCCAATTCCGCCTCCCAGATTTGACGCAATTCCGGGTTGGTGAGAACTTCGGCAACGATCGCTGCGCCATGAGTCGGCGGGTTCGAATAGTTGGTACGTATGACGCGTTTGACCTGACTGACCACACGCATCGTCTCGTCCCGGTCGCGCGCCATGATCGAGAGCGCGCCGACTCGCTCACCATACAGTGAAAACGATTTCGAAAAAGAGCTAGAGACCAGCAAGGTCGGAACGGCTTGCGCGAAGCTGCGCAGGGCGGTGGCGTCAGCCTCTATGCCGCTGCCAAAGCCCTGATAGGCGATATCGATAAATGGCGTCAAATCACGCGCCTTGACGACTTCAAGTACCTGCTGCCATTGGCTCTGATCGAGATCGACGCCGGTCGGGTTATGGCAGCAACCGTGCAGCACTACGATGGCACCAGCAGGAAGTTGCGCCAGGCAATTGATCATGCGCGCCGCGTCAATGCCGTGTGTTGCCGGGTTGTAGTACGGGTAGGCGTTGACCGTGAAGCCGGCACCTTCAAACAGCGCGCGGTGATTCTCCCAGCTTGGATCACTGATCCAGATCTGCGCGGCGGGTGACACGCGGCGCAAAAAATCAGCGCCAATTTTTAAGCCACCGGTACCGCCCAGTGCCTCGAAGGTGGCAATCCGACCAGCGGCAAGGGCTGCTGAATCAGCACCGAACAATAGTGTTTGGACCGCCTTGTTATAGGCGGCGATGCCTTCAATCGGTAAGTATCCGCGCGCCAGAGTGGCGTCAACTTGGGCTTTTTCGGCGGCCCGTACGGCGTTAAGCAGCGGTATTTTGCCGCCCTCGCTTTGATAAACACCAACACCCAGATTGACTTTGAAGGGGCGTGAATCGGCCACAAAGGCTTCAGTCAGGCCCAGAATCGGGTCACGGGGTGCCAATTGCACAGCGGCAAATAAATCGGTACTCATGTCAAATCTTCAAGTTCTTGATAGTTATATGAAAAAGAATGTCAATCAGTAAAAGTGTGCTTAAAAATTAGGCAGGGCACTAGCTTTTTTGAACCTCAGCAGCGATAATTGTGAAATAAATGGCGGGTCCTTGTTGCGGCGCGCAAAAGAACTGTAGCCAGCGTTGAACTCTTAAGGTGTTAGTTTAAGTTCTGATTCACTACCGAGTTAAGGTAAAACATCAGAAGTTCACTATAAGATTCAGTGCTTTGTTGATATTAAGTCTAGCACGCGAGTACCAAAACGCATGACCGAAAGTACGGTCGAAAAGAGCCGATTGCTGTCTTATCCGGGCAGTCCTTTCCAGTTGTTCCAGCCGTTTGAGCCGGCTGGCGATCAGCCGGAGGCAATCGCTCGTCTGTCGGAAGGTATTAACGACGGATTAAGTTTCCAGACGCTGCTTGGGGTCACCGGTTCGGGTAAAACCTTCACGATGGCCAACGTGATTGCCCAACAGGGCAGACCGGCATTGGTGCTCGCACCCAATAAAACGCTAGCCGCGCAGCTTTATGCCGAAATGCGTGAGTTCTTCCCGAACAACGCGGTTGAGTACTTTGTTTCCTATTACGATTATTACCAGCCTGAGGCCTACGTTCCGACGCGCGATTTGTATATCGAAAAAGACTCCTCGATCAATGAGCACATTGAGCAAATGCGGCTGTCGGCGACCAAGTCCTTGCTAGAGCGCCGCGACACCATTATCGTAGCGACCGTTTCTTGTATTTACGGTATCGGCAATCCGAACGATTACCACGC
>JANORY010000975.1:0-1111 GCA_031415535.1 Burkholderiales bacterium
CAATAACGGCGCGGTTGCGATTGGCGGATTGACCGGTACGCTGTTTGGCTCGGCCAGTGCCAGCGCGACCTTAAGGACCCTCATCAGCGCCGATCGCAGCAATTTGTTCGAGAAGGAACATGCGCGAGTCACCGCTCGCGCGATTGATGCCCAGGTGCAACTGAACAGCTCAATGCTGCCGACCGCAGGCATGGAACCGGTCCCGCTGATTCCGAACACAACCCAGACCAATTCGCTGGCTGCACAACTGCAATCAGTGGCGCGCATCATTGGCGGACGCAGCGCCCTGTCCGCAAAGCGACAGGTGTTTTTTGTGTCGATCGGTGGCTTCGATACGCATGATAACCAGAATGTGAATCACGGTAACCTGATGCAACGGGTCGGCCAGGCAGTGGCCTACTTTGATCGGCTAATGGCCAGCACGGCGATCAATGCTGCGAACCAGGTGACCTTGTTCACAGCATCAGATTTCGGGCGCACCTTAACCAGCAATGGCGACGGCACCGACCACGGCTGGGGCTCCCATCACTTTGTGGTCGGCGCAGCCGTCAAGGGCAAGGATATTTACGGGCGATTTCCGGTCACGGGTATCAATACCGATGACGATGTCGGTCAGGGGCGGCTGCTGCCGGTGTCCTCGGTGGATCAATATGGCGCGACGCTGGCACGGTGGTTCGGTCTGAGTGATTCGCAGGTCGGCGAGGTGTTCCCGAATATTGAGAACTTTGGCGCGGCGCGCAGTCTGGGGTTTATGTTGCCTTGAGCGGTGTTGCGGCCGGCCGGGACGCGGGATCAAGCCGACGGAGCGCTCGGCTTCTCGTGCGCCGGATCAGGCCGACGGGGCGCTTGACTACGCGGCTGTCCCCCGGCCTGACGGCCTCCTCCTTAATGCCGCTACGTCAAGCACCCCGCCGGCCTGATCAAGCACCAGCGTGCGCCTTCGTAACGGTGAGAACGGAGCGCGCTCGTACCAGCACTCTGATGACATACGAACAACCACCACCAAGCAGGGTGCGAGCCTGGAGCGGGCTGGTGTGAGTGCCGCAGCGAAATTAAGGAGGAGCGTCGGCCGCCCGCGGCCGAGGCGGGGGACATTCGCGAAGGTACTTGC
>JANORY010000976.1:0-2194 GCA_031415535.1 Burkholderiales bacterium
TCGACCGAAGCGGTGTAACGCTTGACAAGCTCGGACACCGGTTCTGAGAAGCGGCCCGACCAAGCCTGCGATTTCTTCGCGAACTGATCTGTCATAATCTGCTCAACGGTCCTTACGGCCGATCTGCCGCTTCCTAGGGAGCAGCGGATTATAAGATGAACGATCCACAGCCAGCGACCCCTGACCCTCAAACTGAAGCATCCCTATCGGCGAGCACGCCGGAGGTTGCCACAAAGCACCGTCGGGTGTCCGACGGCGCTCGTACGCCGGTCTTGCCGGATTGTTGCAACTTGGGCATTGCATTGCGGATTGTGGCGCCGCTGAACGTGGCTGCCTTGGTGTTCGCCATCGCGCTGTCGAACGGCTGGCTCGATGCGGTCAATCGTCTGATCGATATCGCGCTGCTGCTCGAACCAATCATGCTGGCATCACTGGTCACCCTGTGCCTGGTCCGCAAGCGCGTCAATGGTTTTCGGGTGCCCTTGCAATGGTTGGTGGCGCTGGCGGTTCCGGTCCTTTTCTCGTTGCCGGTCGCCTGGTTGTCGTTCTCGTTACTGGTTGGCCAGAATTTCACCGGTAGCCAGGTTTACTGGATCGCGGTGCGGATGCTGCTGACCTTAGCCATCAGTTGGGGCGTGATCGAGTTTCTCCGCTTGCGTGCTCGGGCCTATTCGCCGTCACTGGCGGAAGCTCGGCTGCAGGCGCTGCAGGCACGGATCCGCCCGCATTTTCTGTTCAACAGCTTGAATACGGTGCTGGGCTTGATGCGCAGTGATCCGCGGCGTGCTGAACGGACCCTGGAGAACCTGGCCGACCTGTTTCGGGTTTTTATGCGCGACACCCGCGAACTGGTGCCTTTGGACGAAGAAGTTGTAACTTGCCAACAGTATTTGGCAATTGAGCAGCTCAGACTCGGAGAACGATTGCAAATATCCTGGGATCTTGCCGAAATGGCGGGTGACGCTCTTTTACCCTCGCTTTTGTTGCAACCCTTGGTTGAGAATTCGGTCCACCATGGCATTGAGCCCAGAACTGAACCGGGTGAAATCTGGATCAAGATCAGCAAACCGGGCGAGCGGGTCAGGGTTGAAATTGTTAATCCTGCGGCAGTTTCGCAGACGGCAATCCGACCCGGCAATCAGATGGCCTTATCGAATGTTCGTGAACGATTGATGCTGTTGTACGATATGGAGGCGGAACTGAAGACCACCGAAGAGGCAGGATCGTTTCGACTATTACTAGAATTTCCCTACCGAAAAGAGAAGCGACGCCGCGATGTCAGACGCCATTTCAATCCTGATCGTTGATGACGAACCAGTAGCGCGTTCGCGCTTGCGCGAACTCTTGGCCGATATGGCCCCTGAGTTTCCCCACCGTATTGTCGGTGAAGCGGCCAACGCGCCGGAAGCGCTGTCGCAGATCGAAGTCGTCAACCCGCAGATTGTGCTGCTTGATGTGCAAATGCCCGGCATGACCGGTATCGAGTTGGCTCGGCACATCTCGGTGCGTGCCTCGAGTGGCGAGACGCCGCGGCCCATGCCGCTGGTCATATTTGTCACCGCGTTCGATGAATTTGCGGTCGAAGCCTTCGAAGTCAGAGCGATTGATTACCTGCTCAAGCCGGTTCGCATGCAGCGTTTGCTCGACGCCTTGCGCAAGGCCGTCACCCGCCTGCCGGCAGACCATATTCAGGCCATCGATCAGTTGGCCAAGGCCACCAACACCCGCCGTCGCCATCTGTCGGTGCACGAGCGAGGTCGCGTTATTCTGGTGCCGCTCGAACAGGTGATCTACCTGAAGGCTGAACTCAAGTACATCACGGTGCGCACCCGCGAACGCGAATATCTGATTGAAGAGTCGCTGACTTCGCTTGAGGAGGAGTTTGGCGATCGCTTCGTTCGCATTCACCGCAACGCACTGGTGGCACGGCCGTCGATCGCCGGTTTCGAGCGGGTCACGCCGACCGGTGATGAAGACGGCGGCGACCCCTACTGGCAGGTGGTGCTGCGCGACATCGCCGAGCGGCTGCCGGTCAGCCGGCGCCAGTGGTCGACCGTCAAGAATCTGGTGACCTGAACTTGGGAGTGTGTCGGGGTTAAAATGGGCGGTTAACGATAAACAATATGCCCAGACTGACCGAACCCCCGACTCGACTACGAATCGCCAGCCGCGAAAGCGCGCTGGCACTTTGGCA
>JANORY010000977.1:0-1080 GCA_031415535.1 Burkholderiales bacterium
GGACATTCTCTTTGTAGAAATCAATCACCTTCAAAACCACCTCGTCCCGGAGGGACGGTATCTTTTGCTCAAAGAAGCATAGAAAAAGATGCCGTCCCTCCGGGACGAAGGGCCAATTCCGGGGTTCGTTTCTACAAAGAGGCTGTCCCTCCGGGACAAAAAAACGTCGCCATGAATTCGTCGTGCAGCATCGATTTTTCAGGGCAATGAATAATGGGATAATTCACTGCTCAAAAACCGGCACGAACTCAAATTTTTCGCCATCAAAAAGCCCTCGGTCACTCAATTTCAAACGTGGAATGACAAGCAAAGCCATGAACGAAAGGGCCATGAACGGGGCTCGAAGCGGGCTGCCCAACTCGTTTTTGGCAAAAAAATCCAGGGTTGAATAGCTTTTGGCCACCCGTTCAGCCGGGGCGGCGGACAGAATTCCGGCTATTGGCAACGGCAAAACCAGCCGCCTGCCCGCCCCGACCGCCGCAATGCCGCCCCGGTTTTTGACAATCAGATTGACGGCCTCGGCGAGTGACCGTTCGTCGCAGCCAACTGCCAGAATGTTGTGCGAATCGTGGCCGACGCAGCTCGCAATCGCCCCCGTTTTCAGCCCGAAACCATGGATGAAAGCCATCGACGGCTTCGCTTTTTTGTATCGATTGACCACCGTAAAAAACAGGATATCCGCTTTCGGATTGGAAACAACAACGCCTTTTTCGTCGCTTTTCATGGCTGAAAAGAAGGAATCGGTCATGATTTCGCCGTCGTGGCAATGAATGACGCGCGCGCGGCCTGGTTGCGATTTCAGTCGAAAGTCAGCCGCTTTTTGAGGGCCGATGTGGAAATTATTGAGCGGCTCTGTGGCCACCGAACGGATTTTCGAGCGACCATTTTTGGCCACGAGTTGCCCGTCAATCCAGGTTTCTTTCACCTGAAAACGGTCGAAAGGAGCCTCGTTTTCTGCTTCGCAAACGATGAAATCAGCCCGGTCGCCAACTCGCAAAAGGCCGATTGGCAGCCGATAATGTTCAACCGGATTTTTGCTGGCCGCCGAAAGCACATCAAAAAATTCGTAGCCTTTTCGCA
>JANORY010000978.1:0-1085 GCA_031415535.1 Burkholderiales bacterium
GACTTTGTTGAAGAATCCGCGGCGCGAAGTGATTCGAACGCCTTACGGCGACCCGTCGGGGCCATTGACCTTCGGCTTGCTGGATGGCGTTGAAGTTGCGTTCCTGGCCCGACATGGTTATGGTCACACGATCGCCCCGCATGAAATTAACTATCGCGCCAATTTATGGGCGCTCAGGCAGGCCGGCTTCAATCGGGTGCTGGCGGTGGCAACCGTGGGTGGTATCAGCGAGAACATGAGTCCGGGCGTGCTGGCGGTACCCGATCAGATTATTGATTACACCCACGGCCGGCGAAATACTTACTTTGAAGGCGCTGATCAGCCGGTTGTTCATGTTGACTTCACCGAACCCTATGATGAAGCCTTGCGCCAGCGACTGATCGCTGCGGCGACGCGCGTTTCGGTGGCCGTCGTTACTCGGGGAACTTATGGTTGTACGCAAGGCCCCAGACTGGAGAGCGCCGCTGAAATCAGTCGGCTGGAGCGCGACGGTTGCCACGTCGTCGGCATGACCGGTATGCCGGAGGCGGCGCTCGCCCGTGAGCTGGAGTTGCCCTATGCCGCACTGACCGTGGTTGCCAATCATGCTGCCGGAAAAGGCGACAGCAAGAAGGCGATTGACCTGGATGCGATTGGCGCGGTACTGGATGCGGCAATGGCGCAAGCGGTGCTAATCATTGCGGCAGCAGTACAAAGCTGAGCACCAGGTACTGACAGAACTGCATCAGGCCTGCAGAACCGCCAGCAAATCACTTTCAAGTTGCAGTTGTTGGCGTAGATTGGTCAGCGACGGGCCATCGACCACAAACAGGTCTTCTACTCGTTCGCCCAAGGTGGTCACCCGGGCATTAAACAGATTGATGCCGTGTTGACTGAGGACCCGCGAAATGCTGTACAAAAGGCCGGTTCGATCATTGGCCGTCACCGATAACAAAAAATGCTCGCCACGCGTGTCCGAGCGCAAATCAACTTTTGGTTGAATCGGGAAATAACGCGACCGCCTGGAAATTCGGCCTTTGATCGGATTGGCTAGCGCCAGACGATCACTCAAAGCCTGGCTGAGTTCGGCCTCGACCAGTTGCAGC
>JANORY010000979.1:0-5123 GCA_031415535.1 Burkholderiales bacterium
TCGAAATCGGCGCGCCAAATTTCAGCAGGGTCTGGCGACCGTGAATCAACAGACGCAAGCCTTGGCTGAAGATGCCCGGCGTCACCCAGTTATCTGCGAACAAGGCCTTGATCAGCGAATCCTGATTGATCGGCGAGCGCCCCCAGAAAATGCTTACCGGCACAATCTGGATGTCCTGGCTGGCGTTGGCGCACGCTGTTTGCACCAGACGGGTCAGCCGATCCGAATAACGATAAGCGTCCCGCCGCAACGGCGACGGCTGGCCGCGCCGTGTCAGAAAGAAGAAGCGACTGCGCTCGCTAGCCGACCCGTGGGCTGCGTTCGGGTTCGCACTCCCGGCGATCGTTGCCGGCGGCAAACCGAGTTGTGTGATCGCCTGGTCCAGCACCAGCAGCCCCGAGAATTGCCGGATATGCAAGGCATAAAACACGGTCTGCTCTGGGTCCAGTGCCAACCGGGTGCCCAACTCCGGCACCGTCTTGAAGCGCACAATGCGCAACAAGAGCGACTGTAAACATTTGAAGATGAAGCGATTGATCTCAAACGTATTGACCGTCATGATGACTTCAATTCTTCTGGTAAATCACTTCTTCAAATACGCCTGACTCATTCCAGATTTGTGCCTCCGCACCCAAGCTCTCGTCCGACAAGGCATGGGCTTGCGCCCATTCGCGGCTAACGGCAATCCGAACTTTGTCGCGCTTGATGGACAACAGCGGCAGCGGCCCTTCCTCATAATCACGGCGCCGGTGCAAGATGCTGGCCAGGCGCAGGCAAAGGACCATCAGCCAATCAATCGGTTCGGTGATGACGCTGCGAAGCTTGCGCAATCCGCCGGTCTGCCCGAGTGCCAGGCTGGCCATTTGCGCTTGTTCATCGCGGGCGAACCCTGGCATGTCCGAGTTCTGCAAAATATAGGCCGAATGTTTATGAAAATCTTCGTGCGAGATCGTCATACCGATTTCCGCGAGGCGGGCAGACCACGACAACAGTTGGGCGCGCCGTGCCAACTCTTGTTCTGGTGCGCGGGCAAGCTGAGCAAATAATGTTCGCGCCGTCTCAGCTAGGACCGCTCCGTGCTTTTGATCGACACTGTAGCGTTCGGCCAATTGAACGACTGTGATTTCACGCATGTCAGCGCCCGCCGAACGCCCCAGCAGGTCATACAACACGCCCTGTCGCAATGCGCCAGTACAGTAGCGCATGGTCTCGATGCCCAGTTCATCGAACACCGCGCACAAGGCCGCCAGGCCACCGGCCAGTACCGGTCGACGTTCGGGCTTTAAGCCTTCGATCCGTACCCGGTCGACATGGCCGGCCTTCACCAGAAGTTCGGTCAGGTGGGTCAGGTGCTCGCGGGTGATCAGGTCGGTCGCGAAACTCGCCTGCACGGCCTGCATCAGCGCCTTGGCGGTACCGGAGGTTCCAACCGCGTAACTCCAGCCCTGTTGACGATACTTTAATGCGATCGGTGCCAGGATGGCACGGGCGGTGTACAGGGCATGTGCGAAATTTTCGGCATTGACCTGGCCGTCCTTAAAAAATTGCTGCGACAAGCTGACGCAGCCGACGTTGGCGGACTCCAGCAGCGCGGCCTGGAAGTCGTGCCCGACGATGCATTCGGTTGAGCCACCGCCGATGTCAACCACCAGTCGGTTCACGCCATCCACCGGGAGCGCGTGAGCGGCGCCGACGTAAATCAGTCGTGCTTCCTCTTGACCCGCAATGACCTGAATCGGAAAGCCCAATGCTTTCTCAGCGCCAGTAAGCACCACGCGCGCATTGCGCGCCACCCGCAGCGTATTGGTGGCGACCGCCCGAACCGCATCAGGGCTGAAGGATCGCAGGCGTTCGCCAAAGCGGTTCAGGGCAGCAAAGGCGCGCTGCTGCGAGTCGTCATCCAGCAGCCCATCCTTGCCGAGTCCGGCGGCCAGACGCACCGACTCCTTCAAGCTGTCGATGGGCATGACCTGATCGCCCAATTCGTGTGTTTCGACGCGGCCGACCAACAAGCGAAAACTATTGGAGCCGAGATCTACGGCTGCCAGCAAACGACGGTCGGGCATGGACTGATGGACCTAATACAGCGGAAAATGGCAAGTGTAGTGGTTGACCATTTCGGTGGCGGGTCCCGTTGCAATCAATTTGTCATTTATCAAGAGTATGTTCAGAAGGATGAACGCACCTGGATCTGCCGTTATCGCGCCTTTGAATAGTGCCGCCACTGGAATTTCGCCGTCTGGCGAGGTTCGTTTGCTGAATCGTGAACTCGGCATTCTTGCTTTCAATGAACGGGTGCAGGCGCTAGCCGAGGACCCGGCTCAACCGCTGCTCGAGCGGCTTCGCTTTACGACTATTGTATCGAGTAACCTCGATGAATTGTTTGAGATCAGGGTTGCCGAGCTGAAGGAAATTGTCTATGCCGGCAAGGCCGATGCAGTTGCCGCGCGCTCCAGTATTGCGGCAATTGCGAACCGGACCCGCTTGTTATTGGATCGACAATATCGGCTGCTCAATGATGTACTGCTGCCCGAAATGGCCCTGCAAGGTATTGTGTTTCATCCATCGCAAAACTGGACCGAGGCGCAACAGCAGTGGGCCGAACAGAATTTTTTAGCCGAAGTCGAACCGCTATTGACCCCAATTGCGCTCGATCGCGCACACCCGTTTCCGCAGATTTTGAACAAAAGCTTGAATTTTGTCGTTGAACTTCAAGGCACCGATGCATTCGGTCGCAAGGCCGACATTGCGATTGTTCAGGCACCTCGGGCGCTACCTCGGATTCTTGCGGTACCGCCACATATCTCCGGCGCAGCGCACGGACTCATGCTGTTGACCTCGGTGGTGCAGGGCTTTGTCGCCCGACTATTCCCCGGTATGTTGATTCGCTCGTTGAATCAATTTCGGGTCACCCGTAACAGTGACCTGTTCGTGGATGAAGAGGAAGTCACCGATCTTCGAGTCGCGTTGCAGGGCGAATTGCCGCAACGACACTTTGGCGACAGTGTTCGCCTCGAGGTCTCGGCTGGCTGTCCTGATTCGGTCATCGCTCGATTGCTGACCGTGTTCGAGTTGACCGAGACCGATTGTTTCAGGGTCGACGGCCCGGTCAATTTGAGTCGACTGGCGCAGGTGCTTGATCTGGTCGATCGCGATGACCTAAAGTATCCGGTCTTCACGCCGGCCCTACCCGCCAGCATTCGAGACGGTGACTTGTTTGCGGCCATCCGCCGCCAGGACATCTTGCTGCATCATCCTTATGAATCCTTTGCGCCGGTGCTCGACTTTTTGCGCAGCGCTGCAATCGACCCGCAAGTGGTCGCAATTCGTCAGACGGTGTACCGTACCGGTGCCGACTCCGCATTGATGGATTCGCTGGTCAAGGCGGCACGTGCCGGCAAGGAAGTGACCGTAGTGGTCGAGTTGATGGCCCGCTTCGACGAGGAGACCAATATCAATTGGGCGGCCCAGCTCGAACAGGTGGGTGCGCATGTGGTGTACGGCGTGGTCGGCCACAAGACCCATGCCAAGATGGCGATGGTGGTTCGTCGCGAACAGGGCGTGCTAAAGCGCTATGTCCATTTGGGAACCGGCAACTACCATCCTCGTACGGCGCGACTGTATGAGGACTTCGGTTTGTTCACTGCTGAACCGACCATTTGCGCCGATGTTCACGAGATTTTTCGACGGCTGACCGGTATCGGTCAGGTCGGTGATTTGTCGGCATTATTGCAAGCACCGTTCACGCTTCATGAAACCGTGTTGTCGTCGATTGCGCGCGAAACCCAAGCGGCCTTGCAGGGTCGCAAAGCTTATTTGGCGGCCAAGATAAACGCCTTGCTGGATGCCGAGGTCATTAAAGCCTTGTACGAGGCCAGCCAGGCCGGTGTCAAGATTGATTTGATCGTGCGCGGCGTGTGCGCGCTACGTCCCGGTATTGCCGGTCTCTCGGAGAATATCCGGGTTCGATCCATCGTCGGTCGATTCCTCGAACATAGCCGCGTTTATTACTTCTGGAACGCCGGCAAACAAGACGTCTGGTTGTCATCGGCCGACTGGATGGAGCGCAACTTTCATCGGCGGGTTGAAACGGCTTTTCCGATTCGCGATCGAAAGCTCAAGCGCCGCGTCATCCTTGAGGCGATCAATGAACAACTAGCCGATAACACCTTGGCCTGGTTAATGGATGCTGACGGCGGTTACAGCCGGCGCCGACGCAGTAAAGCGCCGCGCAATTCGCAACAACGAATACTGGAGCGGCTTACGGCTTGCAATCAATCTTCAGTGTGAAATTGCGCGCCAGCTCGGCCAGTTTTTGAGTCTCCAGTCGAGTACCAGGTTCGACCGCAGTCTGCGCCAGATTCTCCGACTGCAAGAACCTGCCGATCAGTTCCGGGCGAACCGCAAAATTGATGTTTTGTGGAATGTCGCCGGTCAACACCAGCGCCCGCAGCGCGTCGAGCTTGGCGACCACCAAACCGACCAGATTGCCACTGCGATCGAGCAATGGGCCGCCGCTGTTTCCCGGCTGAACTGGTGCCGATACCTGCATTTGTGTGGTGTTATTGGCCAGACCCGATAAGGAATTCACAATACCATCGGTCACAATCAGATCCGACGCGAGAACACCCTGCAGTGGAAAGCCTGCGACCATGACCGACTCACCAATCGTCGCGCGTTGGCGCAAGCCTGGCGGCGTCACCGACGGTAGACCGAGCGCTTCCAGCAGTGCAAGATCAGTAGCCGCATCGTTTTTGCGCACCCGCGCCGGATAGCGCTGACCGGCCAGCAGAACGTCAATTGCAGTACAGCGCGCGACAACGTGGTTATTGGTGAGCGCCAGACCGGCAGCAATGACAACGCCACTGCCCGATCCACCGCGCTGCGGCGCACCGGGAATACCGGCGGTGATCGGCCGTTGCGACGCGCAGGCGCGGCTCATAACGGTTTCACGCGACGTGTCGCTGACCACCGGCAAGATCGCGCCCGGCGTCGGGTTACTTGATATCCGCTGGGTTGCGAGCTGATCCGAATAATCGTCGCTGCCCATCGCTTGAACGGTTCGTGCGCTGCAATCGAACTGGTTCCAGACCCCGCGCGCCAAGGTGGGCCGCGCCGCGCCC